>JALQUE010000179.1 GCA_023260815.1 Roseovarius sp. | reverse complement strand
GATGATCTATGGCGCGCCGCGGGGCATGTCTGCGATCTCTTCACCGATGAAGAATGCTACAACTTCTTCAAGGCTGCCGGATATGAAACCGATTGAGCGCAACACGCTCTAATAAGCCGCAACCTTAGGACACCTTGCAAGTTACTGTTTTTTCCGACTGGATCGTCGTAGGAATAGAAGTTTTTGATGTGAAGTTTCTTCTTTTGCAGACCAGACTTCGAGACTGGCTTGAACGCTATTAAAGCACTCAATAATCGATTTTTGCATAATTATAATGTGGGTCTTTTTAAGCTACTGACGCGTTCCTGAATTAAATTCAAATTTGCGCGCCTCTAGTTCTGTTTCATCATCTTCGATGGCTTCTCGCACATCTTGTAGCATTGAAAGAACAGTGTCTAGGTCGGCAAGGTGGTTAGTTAGTTCCTGTGCTTTAATCGTTTTTGTCTTTTGAGCTAAGCCTTTGCCAAATTCCCGAATCCTATCTAAGCGCTCGTTGATTTTTTGCCTATCGGCTTCGTCTTTTATCCTTGAGCCGGAGTGGTAGGTATTCCTCGCGGCATGAAGAGCAATTTGACCATTCTGTAGTTTTGAGTTTTTTCTAGAAAGGGACGCCAATTCGTTAGAAATTTCAGTGTAAAGTTTTGCAGCTTTATACTTTTTTTCTTCAGCGCGAAGTTGGTCTGTTCGCTTGTAAGAAAGCCATGAAAGCACAAGAGCAGCACCTGCAATCGCAATAGCAGCTACGCTAAGAGATGTATCCAGCATTTTGATCTCACAGTACGCGTTGATTTCCGTAACATTATGAGAGCTAAGGTAAATGCATCACATATATCTTCAAAATTTTATGGGTTACTTAGACGTAGCAATAACGTCTTGCGAGAGTTTTCCTATGAGGGGCAGGTGGCGGACCGAGGAGGATTCGAACCCCCGACCCCCTGATTCGTAGTCAGGTACTCTATCCAGCTGAGCTATCGGTCCGTGAGGCCGGGATTTAGACTTTGCCGTCGGGCATTGCAAGGGGGTCGGGCAGAAAAACTCAGGTGTTTTCCAGACCGCCCTTGGGAAGCGTCATCTTGAAGACCGTGCCCGTGTCGTCCGAGCGTTCCAACGTCAATTCCCCGCCATGTCCACGCACAAGTTCGGCGGCGATGTTGAGGCCCAGACCGCTGCCACCCTTGGTGGCGCGGCCATGAAACGGCTGGAACAGGAACTCACGCGCCTTGGGTGGAAGGCCCGGCCCGGTATCGGTGATGCGGATGATCCACGCGTCCTCGGTCTCGATCGCGGCGATGTTGATCTCACCTGGCGTGCCACTGGAAACGATGGCCTGCCGCGCATTGCGCACCAGATTGGAGATCACGCGATAGATTTGTTCGGCATCGGCGCGAATCGTCATGGCGCCGGGGATATCCTCGGAAAAGCTGACCTCGCCATCGCCGACCGAGAGCCGTTCACTGTCGATCACATCGCTGACGATATCGCTCAGATACGCGCGCCCGAGGGTGGGACCGGGTTCTTCGGCGCGGCCATAGGCCAGGGTGGATTCGCACAGATGCACGGCACGGGTGATCGAATTGACCAGCTTGGGGGCCATGCGTTTGACGGTCGGATCCTCGCTCAGTTCAAGACGATCGGTGAAAAGCTGCGCCGACGTGAGAATGTTGCGCAGATCATGGCTGACCTTGGCGACGGCAGCGCCGAGTTGCGCAAGACGATCCTTTTGCTTGAGGGCGCTGGTCAGTTGGGTCTGCATCAGCTGGAGGGTTTCCTCGGCCTCGCGCAATTCGGTGACACCGGCAGAGGGCGTGATGACGCGGCGCGCGTCTTCGGGGGCGGCGGCATAGGATTGCATATGGCCCACGACGCGCTTGATCGGTTTGACCAGAAGGCTGCGCACGGCCAGAAACAGCAAGAGTGCGGTGACCGCCGAGATGACCGCCGACAGCAGCAGAATGCGCAGGCCATAGTCGATCATGGCGTCGCGCAATTCCTTGGTGTCCAGTGTCACCTCGATCAGAATCCCGGCCATGCGCACCGGATGGCCGATGACCCGGATCACCTGCGGCTCGGGCGTGGCAAGCCGGATCATCGCATCGCGGATCAATTCCAGGGCAGTGGCATCGCGCAGATCATAGGTGGCGGTGATCGGGGCGGGGATCGGTGAGGACAGGACCAACTGACGGGCGTCGTTGCGGCGCAACACGACGTTGAACACGCCCGCATTGCGCAGCAATTCGTCCTGCAATTCGGGGCTGATATCCTCTTTTGCCAGAAGCGCGAGGGACGCGATCTGGGACCGGTCCAGACGGGATATCAGAAAGTCCTCACGGTAGCGCGCGATGGAGGGCACGAAGATCAGCACCTCGGCCAGCATCACGAAGAGGACCGTCAGGATCAGGAAGCGTCCCGAAAGAGATTTCAACCATCGCATCTTGCGCGCCCGTATCAAGGGAGCCAGCGCTGCACCAGCCCCACGACTTTCTTTACCTTAGGATTATCAAACAGCTTAGGCGAGAAATAGGCACCAGCGGCCCGTTTGTTCAACTCTCCCAGTGTCGGGTAAGGCGCGACCATGTTGGCCACGTGCTTCATCTTGAGCTTGTTGGCCAGAACGAAGGCCCACAGATTGATCAGCTCGCCCGCCTGTTCGCCCGCGATTGACACGCCCACAGGGCGGCCACGAACGACCATCACCTTGATAAGGCCGGCGGTTTTGCGTTCGGCGATGGCGCGATCATTCTGGGCATAGGGAAAGCGGATCACCTCGAGATTGATGCCATGTTCGCGGCGGGCCTGATCTTCGGTCAGGCCGACCTGCGCCAGTTCGGGTGCGGTGTAGGTGACCCACGGGATATGCGCGGTGCTGGCCTTTGCGGGCAGACCGAACAGGGCCGAACGGATGACGATCCCGGCGTGATAGCCCGCGACATGGGTGAATTGCAGTCCCCCCGCCACATCGCCAATGGCGTAAACCCGGCGGTTGGTGGTCTTGAGCGCGGCATCGACCTTGATGCCGGTGCGGGTCGTCTCGATCCCAGCGGCGTCAAGGTTCAGCCGGTCCATATTGGCCTTGCGTCCGACGGCGACAAGCAGATGGGTGCCCTTGAAGATGCGGCCATCCTCGGTCTCGATCTCGAGGGAGCCGGCCCTTCCCCGCACCTCTCGGGCGAGGGCGTTTTCGGCAATGTCGATCCCTTCGGCGCGCAGGGTATCGAGCACCACGGCGGCGGTTTCGGGATCGTCGCGGCCAAGCGCCTTGGCCCCTTCAATCACGGTGACCTTGCTGCCAAGCCGCCTATGGGCCTGCGCCATCTCAAGCCCGATGGGTCCGCCGCCGATAATGAGCAGATGATCGGGACGTTCGCGCAGATCGAACAATGTCTCATTCGTTTCGTAAGGCACTGTTTCCAAACCGGGAATAGGCGGCACGAGCGGCGAGGATCCGGTGGCGATCACAATGCGCCGGGCGGTGATCGTGTGGTCCCCGGCCTTCACTTGGGTGGGGGACAGGAACATGCCATATTCGCTGATCACGCGAACGCCCAGACCTTCGAACCGTTCGACGCTGTCATGGGGGGCGATTTGGGCGATGACATCCCGGACGTGATCCTTGGCGGCGCCGTAATCCACGTTTGGGACACTCTCGGCGATGCCATAGGCGGCGGCATGGGCTTGCGCGTGGGCCGCCTTGCCCGAGGCGATCAGCGCCTTGGAGGGAACGCACCCGTAGTTCAGGCAATCGCCGCCCATCTTGTGGCCTTCCAGAAGGACGACATCGGCGCCCATCTGCACGGCGCCCGCAGCCACCGACAGCCCCCCGGACCCTGCGCCTATGACCAGCAGGTCGGTTTTCAGATTGCTCATGGATCAGATATCCTTGCGGCCGCGCACGGCCTTGATGACGAGGGGAAGGGCCGCCAGAAGGCACAGCCCGAGGATCGGCGCCAGCACCTGCGGTTCCCACAGAAGCGACAGGTCAGGGCGTTCGCCACGATCGAACACCTCGCCCAGACCGACGCCGATCCAGGTGAAGACGATCGCGCCGGGGATGATGCCCAGAACCGTGGTGAGCGCGAAATTGACAAACCGCACCCCGACCAGCGCAGGCAACAGATTGGCCACGAAGAACGGCACGGCAGGCACAAGGCGCATCAGGAAAAGCACACTGATTTCGTTGTCATGCAGGCCGGTCTTGAGGCGTTTAAGGGTGCCGTCAGATGTCTCGATCCGGGCGGCAAGCGTGCGCCCCAGACCCAAGCGCGCGGCCCAGAAGATTGCACAGGCGCCAAGCGAGGCGGACAGCACGTTGAACACGGTCCCAAGTCCCAGACCAAAGAGAAAACCGCCCGTGACCGAGGCGACGGCCGCCCCGGGAAGGGAAAACGCCACGATCACGATGTAGAGCGCGATGAAGGCCAGCGCGAGCCCCAGGAAATTGGCGTCGCGGAACGCCAGAAGCGCCTCGCGATTGTCGCGCAGCGTGTCGAAATTAATCAGGTCGCCAAGGGTGAATGCCCCCAGAACGGCCACGCTCAGGATAGCGGCAAGAGGGGCGTGCCGCCACAGGCTTGGCCGCGCGTCAGGCTTGTCGCTTTCGGAGATATCGTTCATGGTCTGCGTCCCATCGGGCTTGTGTCATGCATCAACATGCGCAAGGCGGGGGGCGTTGGCTATAGGGTTCACGCGGGGGTGATGCAGGGTGATTGAAAAACCCTGTTTTGCGCTTGTTCGGACGCGATTGTGACAGGCCGGGGTGGTCGGTTGCATGTTTTTGTTTCAAAAGGCGCGAGGCGGGT
>JALQUE010000049.1 GCA_023260815.1 Roseovarius sp. | reverse complement strand
TTTTCAGTGTTATTTACTAAATCATCATACTTAACATAATGAACTATATCTAAATACTCATACTCAGAAAACTCTCTTACATTACCCAACTGTGTAGGTAAATTACCTTGTTTTGGATCTAAAAGAAAATCTATTTTTTCTGCATGGTCTTTCATGTCTCCAAACATATTAGTAAAACGATTTTCAGACCAACTTAAAAATGATGCCAATACTTCAAATAAATCTCTCCAAAGTATAATAATTTTAACTTTATTTTTTATAATTGATTGAAAACTATCTAAAAGAAATGGCCTTAAAGGTGCTCTATCTAAAATATATTTTTGAGGGTAATGTTGAAAATAGAGGTCATAGAAATTATTACGAACATTATCTATACCTCTATAATCGGGAAAGTTTTTTACTGTGGGTAATGTACTTACTACGTTATTAAATGCACTCATCAACTCAACTGTGGGACTATTTGCTGTAACAGCAATGTCTTTATTTTGATTTAATAAAGATGCAAATAATGTATTTCCAGCTCTAGGTAAACCAAGTAAGTAGTAATACTGTTTCATTTTGTAATATAACTTACTACTTAATTGATTTCTTCAGCAGTTACTTCTTCAGTTTTAGTTTCGATAGGCGCTGACGTATCTACTCCGTTTGCTGATGCAACGTTTGTAGCAGTTTCAGTTTCAGATGTAATTTCTGTTAAGTTTTTAGACTCTTCTCTTAAAACATCTGAATAGTGTTTTTCAGAAATAGCTAAATCGCCTAGTTCACCTTGTAACTGTTGTCTTTTACCTTGTATTCTAACAATTTGACCCAATGCAACTCTACCTTTATCAGATAAATTTGACTCATCATATTGTTTTTCGTCTATTGTAATCATATCATACTCCTTCTTTTTGTTATATAGTAATGATTTTTATTGTGTCAAGCAGTAAACCTCATTAGTTTGATTTTTACTTAACATATTTCTATTTATATATGCCTTAAAAACGTCATTTGGATCGACCATAATGTTTCTAGGATCAACATCATTGTATTTACTATCATCCCATTTATCTTTCATAAAGTAAGATAAATTTTTATTATGTGACCAACCAAATTGTGTCCACTTTGTAGAACCCCATACAACAACACCTTTTGTTTTTGTAGAAGCTGACATATGATTTAATGAAGAATCTATACCTATAAATCCTTCAGAATTTTTTAATAATTCATGTATAACAGCATATCTTTCTGTACACTTAATTGTATTCATATAACCAGGTTCATTTGGCAATGTACAATCAATAATAGTTAAATTTGGATCATTTTCTTTTAGTATATTAACTACTTGTTGTGCTAGAAATTGTGGATAATTTCTTCCTGGATTTGGCGAATTATAGATATTATTTTGATTCCATCCTACTGGTGGTTGACCTCCTGTAAACTGTACTAAAACATATTTGCCTGTAATTTTATTATCTGCCAACCATTTCTCAGCTTGTGGTTTTAAATGTGTTGTGTACATTGTTGGTGCCATCGTATCTTTAAATTCTACACCATGTAATTTACAATATGACTCTACCAAATGTTCTTTACCTAACATAAAGTTTGATTTGTATGGTTCGCAATAATAGATATTATCGGATTGTCTTATTCTATGATCGTTATTTGGAATTGTGTTGGCATCAAATGCTAATTTCACTTTCATGTTATTAGCAAATACATCAACATAGGGTGTGTACACTTGTATAGGCTCACCAGCCTTTTCTACTAACTTGTCTATAAGACAAGAGAACATGATATGTTTACCAATACCACCTTCAACAAAATATGTATCTAACATTATTTACCTCACTTAATATATTATATAGTTATTTATACTTTAATTAACTCCGTATAAAATTATATCTCCAGCATCTATGTTACCAGAACCAAATTTAAATCTTACACCGTTTATGGCTGATGTGGTATTACAATATCCTGCAGAAAATTGATTTTGAGTATATGGTGGACTAGATGAATCAAATGAATTTGCATTAGTTATATAGTGTTTTACATAGGTTGTGGATGCTGGATTAAACAAATGTAAATAACCACTTACTCCACTATCATTAGAATTTACAACTGAACCACCAGCTATCATTTGTTCTCCAGTAGATTGAGCAGTATGTAATGAACTAGCATATCCTAAAAATCCATTTGTACCGTCTTCTCTATGATAGGCTTGAAAACCAGATGAAGTTTTAGTTACATTATAGTTAGAACCACTATCTGAAGAAAAATTAACTGTAAATGGAACAGGACTATTACTCGGATGACAGTTTACAAAATAAAAAACATATTCCTTATATGTGCTATCAATACCAGATGTAAAATCTATTGTAGCCGATGCACTAGCAGTAGCTTTAGAAATAAATTTCATTTCTCCTAAAGAAGATATGCTACCAAATGTGGTTGCGTCTTTTACTGCTCTGTCGTTTAATTTAATTAACATTAACTATCCTTTATTCCATAAAGTTTTATTGTACCAGAATCTATGTTGCCAGAATCAAATAAAAAATTAACTGCATTAATTGGCGAAGAAGTATTAAAATACCCCCCTATATATCCATTATAAGAACCAGGATTTATTGAAGCATTTGAATCTTGTATTACACTTAAAAAATGTTTTACATAAGTTGAATTGCTTGGTGCAAATAAATATAAATAACCAGAACCAGAATTATCTGTATCATTACCTTGATTTCTAAATAAAGTTTGACCAGATGTGCTTTGTGCTAAATCTGCTGCAGTTTCATATTGTAATCCAGCTGATGAATCTGCTTCATTATGAAATGCTCTAAAATGTGTTGTGGTTTTTGTTACATTATAATTGCTACCACCATCTGTACTTCCATTAAAATAAAATTGTACTATATCATTTTGAGAATGAATATTTATAAACTCAAAACGATATATTGGATAAGTACTATCTATTCCTGTTGTAAATTCTATTGATGCTGAACCACTTGCAGTTTGTTCTGAGATAGGAACTAAACTTCCACTTGCTAATTGACCAGCAGGCTTGCGCCCGGCTCCAGCGCCGCGAAAATCTCGGGGTGGGGCAGGCAGACACGGGAGGCATCGCCTTCGGCTTCGTCCAGATCCAGCCGGAACGCCGCACCCTCGACCAATTCCTCCTCGCCATTGGCGAAGACCCCGACCCGCAGCTTGGGACCCTGAAGATCGGCCAGAATGGCGATCGGGCTGTCCAGATCGGTCTCGATCTGGCGGATGATGCGATGGCGCTCGGCGATATCCTCGTGGGTGCCGTGGCTCATGTTCAGGCGGAACACGTCGGCCCCGGCTTCGTGCAGGGCGCGGATCATCTCGTAATCCGAGGAGGCGGGACCAAGCGTGGCGACGATCTTGACGTTTCTGTGGCGTCTCATCGGGTGTCTTTCCTGTATCTGCATGCCCGGTTTCTGTGTCCGGGCGCGTCATGTCAATGGGGCTGTCGCGAATGGGCCGGTGCCAGACGCACCGCCGAGCGTGTCGGGTGTTATCGCTAACATTCCTCCTCTCGCTTATTACCCATTTCACTTCACCGTTCAACTGTCCTAGACGGTGATGAAAGGACATGACACCCCTATGACGTACCAGCCCTTTTTCATCGAAGGCGCAGATCGCCCCGCCCGTTGGCTGATCACCTGTGATCATGCCGCCAATACCGTGCCACCCTTTGTCAACGGTGGCTGTCTCGGTCTGGCGGCGGGCGACATGCAGCGTCACATCGCCTATGACGTGGGCGCCGCCGGCATTGCGCGCGAACTGGCCGCCTGCCTTGATGCGCCGGTGATCCTGTCGAATTTCTCGCGCCTCGTGATCGACCCGAACCGGGGCGAGGATGACCCGACCCTCCTGATGAAGCTTTATGACGGCACGATCATCCCCGGCAATCGGCACGCCGGTGCAGACGAATTGACCCTCCGGCTGAACCGCTGTTACCGGCCCTACCATACCGCACTGGCCCAGTTGGCAGCGCGGCGTCCCGACACGGTGCTGGTCTCGGTCCACAGCTTCACCCGGCAATTGCAGGGCAGGCCGCCCCGGCCCTGGCATGTCGGTGTGCTCTATGCCGCCGATGAACGGCTGTCGCGCCCTCTCATTGCGCGGCTGCGCGAGGAACACGACTTGTGTGTCGGCGAGAACGAACCTTACGGCGGCCATCTGCCCGGTGACGCGATCGCGCGCCATGCCATCGCCTATCAGCGGCCCAATGTCCTGCTCGAGGTGCGCAACGACCTGATCGAACAGGCCGATGATCAGATCGCATGGGCGCGTCGTCTTGCCCCGATCCTGTGCGATGCCGCCGACCGCGCCGGGATCTGACCGCCGCGTGCCGCAAACATCGGCTTGCGCGCAACGCCCTTGCCGGGCCTAATGGCGCGCTGAAAGGAACCGCTCATGCCGCATGTCATCGTTGAACATTCCGCCGGTCTGCAGGACAGCCACGATTTGCAGGCGCTCTGCGATGATCTCTTTGATCGTCTTGCCGGGCATCCTTCGGTCAATGGCCCTGAAACGGTGCGCACCCGCACCATCGCCGCCACCGCATCGCGCATCGGTGTCGTGCCGCAAAGCTTTGCCCATGCCACCTTGCTTCTGATCCCCGGTCGTGACGACGCCACGCGCGATGATCTGGCCGGGATCGTCATGGAAACGCTGCAAGCGCATCTGCCTGACGCCGGAAGCCTGACAGTGCGCCTGACCGACTTGAACCCACCCTATCTCAAGCGCATGTTGTGACGTGAAAGCGGTCCTCCTTCACCCTGAGGCATCAGCGAAAGGCGGACCGCGTGCAACGATTGAACCCAACACTGCATGTCGCGAAAATCTGTGAGTCAGGTTTTTCGCGAAACGCTTTAAACAGGAGGATCCCATGGACGACCAGACCCGTATCGAACTTGAAGCCGCCGCGTTCCGCACCCTGCGTGAACACCTCATGGACAAGCGTGCCGACGTGCAGAACATCGACATGATGAACCTTGCAGGCTTTTGCCGCAACTGCCTGTCGCGCTGGTATCAGGAAGCCGCGAACGCCCGTGGCATCGAGATGTCCAAGGACGAGGCCCGCGAGGTTTTCTACGGCATGCCCTATGACGACTGGAAAGCCCGGCACCAGACCGAGGCCAGCCCCGACCAGCAGGCCGCCTTCACCAAATCCTTCGCCGAGAATGTGGGCGACAAGGGTTGATGTCCTGTCCCCTCAGGGTCGCTGACTTTGGAAATAACTCTGCGGCTCGACAAAGGATTCGCGGAAGTAATCATGCACCAATGCCAGCGGCCCGGTGATATCCGTGCCGCGCCTGTAGGCCAGGCCGACATCCATCGACGGAATGTCATGCGTCGTGGCGGCGGTGCCGATGCGTTTGCCCTCAAGGGACCAGGGCCGATAGACCATGTCGGACAGGATCGTGACCCCCTGCCCATTGGCCACCATCGACCGGACCGCCTCGACCGATGCGGTGCGCAGCTTGACCTTCGGCTGATAATTGGTGCCTGACCAGTATTTCATCGTCGTATGGGCCGCCTCGTCGACGGTCAGCATGATGTAATCCTGCTCCGCGATCTCGGCGAAACTGGCCTTGCCCTTGCGGTGGAACGGATGGTTCGCCGGCACCCAGAGGCGCCGTGTCGATTTCAGCAGCGTCTCGGTCTCGATCTCGGGATTGGTCAGGTTGGATGTCAGCACCACCGCCATGTCGAACCGGTTCGACAATAACCCTTCCTCGATGCTTTCGCGGTTCAACTCGCTCAGACGTATGTCGATGCCCGGATACAGATGCGCCAGCCGGTCCAGATGATAGGGCAGGAAATATCCGACCACAGTATAGGTCGCGGCGATTGAAATCACGCCCTCCGCCGTGGATCGGCGCTGCGTCAGGTTCTTGGCCTCGTCCAGCCGTGCAAGGATATCCTGCGCCGAGGCCAGAAATTCGCGGCCCGCATCGGTCATTTCCATCCCATGCGCCGAGCGCAGGAACAGATCCGCGCCCAGTTCGGTCTCCAGATCGCGGATCGCCGTGGTGATGGCCGATTGCGAGATCGACAGCGCCGTCGCCGCACGGCTGACCTGTCCCGATTCTGCCGTCGCGACGAAATACTTGAGATGCCGGAAATTCATCAAAGGCTCAGGCTCCCGCTGTGATCTGACGAATATTAGAACTTAGAATATCGAAAAAACAGATAATACTTTTCGCAAAGAGGTGAAACTTTGATCACCCTCTGGAATTTCAAAGGGTTAGAATTCGCCGTCTCCGCCTCTCCCTTCTGAAATTTAGATAATCTTTCAACAAATATTGGAAATTTACAAGACGTGGCCCGCGTTGCCATGCTGCCAGCAGCCAAAATACGAGGACCACGACAATGAAGACTGCCGTCGATCTGAATTGCGACATGGGCGAGGGGTTTGGCCAGTGGGTTCTGGGCGAAGCCCCGGACGAAGACCTTATGGCGATCATCAGTTCGGCCAATATCGCAGCCGGTTTTCATGCGGGCGATCCCAATTCCATGGACCGCGTGGTCAAGCTGGCACAGCAATACGGGGTCGGTCTTGGTGCGCATCCCGGCTACCGCGATCTTCAGGGCTTTGGGCGGCGCTACATCCGCACCAGCGCCGAGGAACTGGTCAACGACATCGTCTACCAGATCGGCGCGATCCGTGAATTCGGACGTCGCTATGGCATCGCGCTCCAGCATGTCAAACCGCATGGCGCCCTCTACATGGAGGCCGCCGTCAACGAGGAGCTGTCCCAGCTGATGGTCGACACCCTGCAAAAGACCAGCAGCGACGCGATCATCTTCTGCATGGGCATCTCCAAGACCTACGAGGTGGCCAAGCGTCTGGGACATCCCGTGGTCCGCGAATTCTATGCCGACCGGGATTACGACGACAGCGGCTCGATCGTGTTCAAGCGACAGGTTGCCCGCCCCGATCCCGATCAGATCGCCGCGAAATGCCTGCGCGCCTGTCAGGAGGGTGTCGTCCAGACCGTCGAAGGCCACGACATCCCGATCGACTTCGAATCGATCTGTTTTCATTCCGACACACCCGGCGCGCTTGAGATCGGGCGCGCCATCCGCAGCACGCTTACCGATAACGGCGTCACCATCGCCGCCGCCGCAACCGTGCTCGAACGCGCAAGCTGAGACGACTTACCGTCAGGAGGACCACCATGGCAGACATCCAATCCCCCCTTCCCGGAACCTTCTATCACCGACCCTCCCCCGAGGACGCGCCCTACAAGGCCACGGGCGACGCCGTCGCCATCGGCGACGTGATCGGGCTGGTCGAGGTGATGAAAACCTTCATCGAGGTGAAGTCCGAAATCGCCGGCACCTTCGCCGGTTATGCCGCCGACAACGACGGGCCGGTGACCGCCGGGCAGGTACTGGCCACGCTGGACGATTGATCATGGCCATATCGCGCCTTCTGATCGCCAATCGCGGCGAAATCGCGGTCCGGATCATCCGGGCCGCCCGCGACCTTGGGATTTACACCATTCAGGCCCATTCCGAAGCCGACGCCGACATGTTGGCGGTCAGACTGGCCGACGAAGCGGTGTGCATCGGACCAGCGGCTGCCAAGACGTCCTATCTCGATGTGGCGCGCATCGTCGACGCCGCCCGGCAAACCGGCGCGGATGCCGTTCATCCGGGCTATGGGTTCCTGTCCGAAAGCCCCCGTTTCGCCCGCGCGCTGCAAGAGGCCGGGATCACCTATGTCGGCCCGTCCGCCGACACGATCGAACGAATGGGCGACAAGGTCGCCGCGCGACAAGCTGCCCAAGCTGCGGGAACGCCCGTTGTGCCCGGCTCCAAGGGGCGGATCGACACGCTGGACGATGCGGTCGCCACCGCCGCCCAAGTGGGCTACCCGGTGATGATCAAGGCCGCCGCCGGTGGGGGTGGGCGCGGCATCCGCATCGCCGCCAACGAGGATGAACTGCGCAAGCTCGCCCCGCAAGCCCAGTCCGAGGCGCAGGCCGCCTTTGGCGATGGCGGGCTGTATCTGGAACGCGCGCTGCGCGATCCGCGCCACATCGAGGTGCAGATCCTCGGTGACGGCACCCGCGCCGTCCATTGCTTCGAGCGCGAATGCTCCATCCAGCGCCGCCGCCAGAAAGTCTGGGAAGAAGCCGGCGCCACCTGTCTGGACGAGGCCACGCGCCAATCGCTCTGCGCCTCTGCGGTCGCGATGGCCGAAGCGGTGGGCTACAAGGGCGCGGGCACGCTGGAATTTCTCTATGAAGAGGCCAGCAACCAGTTTTTCTTCATCGAGATGAACACCCGCATTCAGGTCGAACATCCCGTGACCGAAATGGTCACCGGCATCGACCTCGTGCAGGAAATGATCCGCATCGCCGGGGGCGAGCCGCTCCGCTTCCGGCAAGAGCAGATCACCGTCACAGGCCACGCCATCGAAGTGCGCATCAACGCCGAAGATCCGCATCTGCAGTTCATGCCTTTCCCCGGCACCGTGGGCGCCCTCCGCCTGCCCGAGGGCGACGGCATCCGCATGGATCACTTCCTTTACGAAGGCTACCAGATCCCGCCCTTCTACGATTCGCTGATCGGCAAACTGATCGCCCATGGGGCCGACCGGGCGCAGGCCATTTCCCGTCTGCGCGCCGCCCTGCAGACCCTGTCGATCGACGGTCTCAAGACGACAATCCCGCTGCATCTGGCGCTGGCGGACGACCCGCAGGTTCAGGCGGGCGCCGTCCATACACAATGGCTGGAACCATGGCTGGATGCCGGAAATCTGACCCCCGCAGCAACAGGAGGTGCTTCGTGAAGACACGTTACACATACGGTGGAGACGAGCATGTCTACGTGGAAATGGACGAGGAAATGTCGCTCGAGGCGTTCTTCAAATCCCTCTCCATGTCGACTGCCGTCCGTGAGGCCGACATTCCCGGCGTGACGGAAATCTGCCCGGCCAACGCATCCTTTCAGGTCCGCTACAATCCCGACGTGACCCCGCCCGAACAGATGCTTGCCCGGATCAAGGATCTGGAACATATGGCCGACAAGGCCGAAAAGCGGATGACCACCCGGATCATCGAAGTCCCGGTCTATTATCAGGATCCCTGGACCCACGAGACACTGATGCGCTTTCGCGAACGCCATCAGGATCCCTCGGGCAGCGATCTCGATTACGCCGCCCGGATCAATGGCTATGACAGCGTCGAGGCGTTCATCGAGGCGCATCATTCCCAGCCGTGGTTCGTGTCGATGGTGGGGTTCGTGTCGGGACTGCCCTTCCTCTATCAGCTGGTCGAACGTGACCGTCAGATTCAGGTACCGAAATACCTGCGTCCCCGCACCGACACGCCCAAGCAGACGGTCGGCTATGGCGGCAGCTTCTCGTGCATCTACTCGGTGCGTGGGGCAGGAGGCTACCAGATGTTCGGCATCACGCCGATGACCATCTACGACCCGCGACAGCACGTGTCCTATCTGCGTGACTTCATGGTGTTCTTCAAACCCGGCGACATCGTCAAATGGAATCCCATCGACCGCGCCGAATACGACCGCATCCTTGCCGCGGTCGAAGCCAACACATGGACGCCCCGCATCGCCGAGGTGGAGTTTGATCTCGACGAGTTCAACAAGGACATGGCCGGCTACAACGCCAAGCTGATGGAGGCTCTCAATGACGCTTAAGATTGTCAAATCAGGTCTCGCAACCACCATTCAAGATCTTGGTCGCCCCGGCTATTTCCACCTTGGCATCCCCGAAGGCGGCGCGATGGACCGGCTGGCGCTGCGCGCGGCGAACATGCTTGTCGGCAACCCCGAGGATGCCGCCGGCTTGGAGGCCGTATTCATGGGCCCCGAGATCGAATTCACCCGCGACGCCAGCATCGCCGTCACCGGCGCGGAGATTCCGGTGATGATCGACGGCGCGCCGCGTGAAACCTGGACATCCATCACCGTCAAGGCCGGTCAGGTGCTCAGCTTCGGGTTCCTTCAGGCCGGGGCGCGCGCCTATATCGCGGTCTCGGGCGGCATCGCCACCGAGCCGGATCTGGGCAGCCGCTCGACCTATCCGATCGGCGCGTTGGGCGGTGTCGATGGCCGTGCCGTGCAGCCCGGCGATGACCTGCCCGTGGGCGACGCGCCGCTGGTGGCCGAAGGCCGCAGCGTGCCGGTTGCTCTGCGCCGCGGTCCCGGCAATCCTGCCGAACTTCGCGTGCTCACCGGCCTCTACTGGTATCGCCTGACCGAAGACGCCGGACGCCGGTTCTTCGAGGATACCTGGACCGTCGCCGCCGAAGCCGACCGCATGGGATACCGCTTCAAGGGCGGGCGCCCCTTGGATTTCGTTGATCGTGAACCGCCCTTCGGGGCCGGTGCCGATCCGTCGAACATCGTTGACGGCTGCTATTCCTATGGATCGATTCAAGTGCCCGGCGGCACCGAACCCATCGTGCTGCACCGCGACGCGGTGTCGGGCGGCGGATATTTCACCCTCGGCGCAGTGATCTCGGCGGATATGGATCTGATCGGGCAACTTCAGCCGAACACGCAGGTCAATTTCGTCAATGTCGACATGGAAACGGCCTTGGCCGCGCGCGCCGAACGCAAGGCCACCCTCAACAAGATCCGCCAAGAGCTGGGATAACCGCCTGCGGACTGGCGGGGCGCAGCAGACCGCGCCCGGCCCCTCACCACGGACAGACGTAACCGAACTGACAAGGAGGTCAGACCCATGAACAGATCCCTTAAACTGGCAACTGCGCTTACGCTGGCCACGGCCCTGCCTGCCAGCGTCATGGCGCAGGATGCGTGGTACCCCTATCCCGCCCAAGAAGTGACACCGCCCTTCAGCGCCGATGGCACCGTCAGCGATGTCACCTACACGCCGCTCGATGCCGCGTCGCAGCCTTGGAACATCTGCGTATCCTTCCCGCATATGAAAGACGCCTATTGGCTGGGCGTGGATTACGGCGTGATCGACGAGGCCGAACGCCTTGGCGTCAAGCTCAACGTCGTCGAGGCCGGCGGTTACACCGAACTCAACACCCAGATCAGCCAGATCGAGGATTGCGTCGCAGGGGGGGCCGATGCGGTCATCATCGGCGCAATTTCCTATGACGGCCTGAACAACGTCATCAGCGAAGTCGCCGGTCAGGGCATCCCGGTGATCGACGTGATCAACGGCGTCTCCTCGCCCGATATCGCGGCCAAGTCGCTGGTGTCCTTCCGCACGATGGGCGCGGAAACTGGCCGCTATCTGGCCGAAAAGCACCCCGCGGGCAGCGATCCCGTCCAGGTCGGCTGGTTCCCCGGACCGGCGGGGGCAGGCTGGGTCGAGGCCGCGCATCAGGGCTTCATGGCCGCCGTTGAAGGCTCTGCCGTCGACGTGCTCGAGCCGCGCTTCGGCGACACCGGCAAGGAAACCCAGCTCAAGCTGGTCGAGGACGTGATGCAGGCCAACCCCGATGTGCGTTATCTCGCCGGGACAGCCGTCACCGCCGAAGCGGCCCAGGGTCTCATTCGCGAACGCGGCCTGCAGGGCGAGGTCGATCTTCTGGCCTTCTACATGACGCCCGGCGTCTACACCGGGATCGAGCGGGGCTTCATCCTGGCCGCTCCGGCGGACTCGATGGTCATTCAGGGCCGCATCGCCGTCGATCAGGCGGTCCGCATCCTCGAGGACAAGGACTACATCAAGCATGTCGGCCCCAAGATCTTCGTGGTCGATCCCGAGAATATCGCCGACGTGCCGCGTGAAAACATCCTGCCGCCAGACGGGTTCCGCCCTGTCTTCTCGGTGAACTGATCCACCACGCACGACACCGGGCCGGGGCTGCCATCGTGGCCCCGGCCTATCCTTCCTGCCCCGGAGTCCCCCAACATGGCATCGCCCCCGCTGATCCGCACCAAGGCACTGTCCCGGCGCTATCCGGGCGTGCTGGCGCTCGACTCGGTGGATTTCACGCTTCAGGCGGGCGAGGTGCATGTGCTCTTCGGGGAAAACGGCGCCGGCAAGTCGACGTTGATTTCCATGCTCGCGGGCGCCAACACCCCAAGCGCCGGCACGATCGAACTCAACGGACGCCCGGTGCGGTTCTCCTCGGTTGCAGATGCGCAGGCTGTGGGCATCTATACCGTGTTTCAGGAATTTTCCCTGATCCCCACCCTCACCGTGGCCGAAAACATCTTTCTGGGATGGGAGCCGATGATCGGCCCCTTCGTCGATCACCGCGCGATGCGCCGCCGCGCCGCCGCCATGTTTGCCGATCTGGGATTCGAGATCGACCCCTCCGAAGTCACCGGCCGCCTGTCGCGCGCCCAACAGCAGATGGTCGAAATCACCAAGGCGTTCCATGGCGATCTGTCGGTGCTGATCCTTGACGAACCCACCGCGTCACTGACCGACCGCGAGGTGGATCATCTTTTCGGCTTCATCGACACGCTCAAGGCGCGTGGCGTCGGCATCATCTACATTTCCCATCGGATGCAGGAATTCGCCCGCATCGCCGACCGTGTCACCGTGCTGCGCGACGGCGCGGTGATCGGTACCGTCGCGATGGATCAAGCTGATGATGCAACGCTGGTCGAGATGATGACCGGACGGGCCATCTCGGAAATCTACCCGCAGATCGCCCGCACCCAAGGCAAGGTGCTGCTGCGCGCCACCGGCCTGCGCACCACCGGCGTCGGTCCCGCCGATATCGAGATCCGCTCGGGCGAGGTTCTCAGCATCGCGGGTCTGGTGGGCTGTGGCAAATCGCGGCTGTTCCGGGCGATGATGGGCGTGGCCCCGCGCCTGTCAGGGCGTGTCACCCTCATGGGGCGTGACATCACCCGCCATTCCACGCGACAGATCATCCGGCAGGGCATGTATTACCTCTCGCCCGACCGCAAGGCCGAGGGGCTGGATCTGGTGCGCAGCGCCAATGATAACCTCGCCGTCAATCTGGTGATGGGCGGTCGGGGGGGCACGGGCCTGATCAACTGGTCCGCCGTGCGCGACGCCAGCACGCAGATCGCCGACCATGTGGAACTGCACAAGGGCTACCGCACCAAGCTGGTCTCGCAACTTTCGGGCGGCAATCAGCAAAAGGTGTTGTTCGGCAAATGCTTTGGGCAGGACGCCGATATCTACATCCTCGACGAACCCACCGTGGGCGTTGACATGGGCACACGCGCCGCGCTGTACCTGCTGATCAAGGAACTGGCCGAAGCGGGCAAAGCCGTGGTGGTCATCTCGTCGGACCTGCCCGAGGCGATGCATCTGGCCCACCGCATGATCGTGATGGCCCACGGCCGGATCAGCGCCGAACTGACAGGCGACGACATGACCGAGGACACGATCCTCAAGTATTTCTTCGATGAAAGCGGAGTGACACAATGACCGAGCAGACCAAGACACCCGGCGTCACGGACTGGATCGTCCGGCTGTTCGTCAAGGTCGGCGTCCTGCCGTTCTTTCTGGCGGGGGCGCTGGTGATCTTCACGCTCCTGTCCAACAAGTTCCTGACCGGGCAGAACCTTGTCAATGTCGCCCGGCAGTCGGTGTTTCTGGTGCTTGTGTCCATGGGGCAGATGCTGGCGCTGGTCACGGGGGGGTTCGATCTGTCGGTGGGCACCGCCATCGCGCTGACGTCCGTCGTGTCGGCGCTTGGCATGGTTTGGCTGTCGGGGGTGTTTCCCGATGCGATCTGGCTGGCGATCCTGCTGGGGGCCTGTCTGGGCTTCGGTGCCGCGCTCATGGTCGGCGTGATGAATGGCGTCGGCGTGGCCTATTTCGGCGTCTCGCCCTTCATCATGACGCTTGGCGTGTCGTCCGTCGGCGCGGGGCTTGCCCTGTTTCTCACCGGGGGCGTTCCCGTCTCGGGCCTGCCTTTCGCCTTTGCCGATACGTTCGGCTTCGGGCGGCTATGGTCCATTCCCGTGCCGGTGATCATCGCGCTGATCTGCATCGTCATCATGTGGGTGCTGATGTCGCACACCCGGCTGGGCACCCAGATCTATGCGGTGGGCGGCAATATCAAGGCGGCGCAGCTTTCGGCGATCAATACGAAGCGCACCCTGATGATGGCCTATATGATCTGCGCGCTGCTGGCCTCTCTCACCGGGCTTCTGCTGACCGCTCGCGTCGAATCCGGCGAGGCCAATCTGGGTGGCTCAATCGCCCTTGAATCCATCGCCGCCTGCGTGATCGCCGGCGTGTCGCTGCGCGGTGGGATCGGTCGTGTGGAAAACGTGGTGCTGGGGGCGTTCTTCATCGTGTTGGTGCAGAACGGCATGAATCTCGCGCAGGTCAGCTCTTACATGCAGATGGTTCTTCTGGGCGCGCTTCTGATCCTCGCGGTGATCTTCGATCAGATCCGCTACCGCCTCATCATGCAGGGCCGCTGACGTCTGGGCTTGCCTCTTGTCGTGTACAACGCCGAAGGGTCAGGCGGCGCGCACCGTCCGCTCTGATAAGGGCCGTCGATACCGCATGGCGCACCGATGCGATATCGACAGTATACCGACGTGATGCCGATTGGGATTTTCCAACAAAAACGGCGTGTTAACCCCGATTCGCCTTAAACTGCCGTTTTCAGGCTTTCATCAAGGTAAATCTCCCGCAGCCGCCGCGCGACCGGCCCCGGCGTTCCGTCGCCAAGCGCCTGCCCGTCGATCTCGACCACCGGCATCACAAAGGCGCTGGCCGAGGTGACAAACCCTTCGTCCGCAGCCTTGGCTTCGTCGATGGTGAAGGGCCGTTCCTCGACGTCCATCTGGGCCTCTCGGGCAAAGCGCAGAACGGCGGCGCGGGTAATGCCGTGCAGGATGTCGTTCGACAGCTGGCGGGTGATGATCTTGTTGCCCTTGACGATATAGGCGTTGTTGGATGTGCCCTCGGTCACGTGGCCATCCTCGATCATCCAGGCATCGTCGCAGCCCGCCTTCTTGGCCATCATCTTGCCCATGGACGGATACAGAAGCTGCACCGTCTTGATATCGCGGCGACCCCAGCGAAGATCGTCTATGCTGAGGATTTTCAAGCCTTTTTCGGCCTGCGGGCTTTGTGCCAGACCGGGCTTGGACTGGGTAAACAGCACCAGTGTCGGCTCGGTCGTCTCGCGGTCGGGAAAGACGAAATCGCGGTCGCCGTCGCTGCCGCGCGTCACCTGCAGATAGACCAGACCGTCCTCGATCTCGTTCACCCGCACCAGTTCGCGGTGGATGTCCAGCAGGTTGTCGAAAGCGGCGGGTTTCTTCATGTCCAATTCATCCAGCGACCGTTCCAGCCGCGTCAGATGTCCGGCGAAATCGATCAGCTTGCCGCCCAGAACACTGGTCACCTCATAGACCCCGTCAGCCATCAGAAAGGCCCGGTCGAAGATCGAAATCTTCGCCTCGGTCTCGGGCAGGTAGTCGCCATTCACGTATACAGTGCGCATGTCTTTATCCCCACAATGCGGCCTGGGGCGGATGCACCCCGGCCTCGTCGAATGTCAAAGCGTTGTCGCGGTCTTCGGCCAACAAAAGCGGCCCGTCAAGGTCTGTCACCATCGCGCCCTGCGCCACCAGAACCGCCGGTGCCATCGCCAGCGAACTGCCGATCATGCAGCCGACCATCACCTTATAGCCCTGCGCCAAGGCCGCCTCGCGCAGCGCCAGCGCCTCGGTCAGGCC
>JALQUE010000445.1 GCA_023260815.1 Roseovarius sp. | reverse complement strand
TCGGCGATATAGGTGGCGTCCAGCCTTTCGGGCAGGACGAAATCCACCTGCAGGGTGCCACACTGCCAGTCCCGTCCGATTGCGTCTGTCAGGACAAATTCCAGTTTCGGGCCGTAGAAGGCGCCTTCGCCGGGGTTCAGTTCAAACGCGGCGCCCGCAGCTTCGGTCGCGGCCTTCAACGCGTTCTCCGATTTGTCCCAGACCTCGTCGCTGCCGGCACGTTTTTCCGGGCGATCCGAGAACTTTACCTTGAAGTCCGCGAACCCGAGATCGCGGTAGATTTCGGATAAAAACCCAATGAATTTCTTGGTTTCCGTTTCGATCTGGTCTTCGCGGCAGAAGATATGTGCGTCATCCTGAGTGAACCCGCGAACGCGCATGATGCCATGCAGGGCGCCCGAGGGTTCGTACCTGTTGCAGCTGCCGAATTCCGCCATGCGCAGGGGCAGATCGCGATAGGATTTCAGGCCGCGATTGAAGATTTGCACATGACAAGGGCAGTTCATCGGCTTGAGAGCATTGATGGATTTCTCGCGGGCGTGGTCTTCGTCGACTTCGACGATGAACATGTGCTCCTGGTACTTGTCCCAGTGGCCCGACGCTTCCCAGAGTTTGCGGTCGACGACTTGTGGTGTGTTTACCTCGACATAGCCGCCGCGGCGCTGTTGGCGGCGCATGTAATCTTGCAAGGTGGTGTAGATCGTCCAGCCGTTGGGGTGCCAGAAGATCTGGCCCGGCGCCTCTTCCTGCATGTGAAAGAGATCCATCTCCCGGCCGAGTTTGCGGTGGTCGCGTTTCTCAGCTTCTTCGAGGAAGGTCAGGTAATCCTTGAGTTTTTCGCGATTGAGGAACGCGACGCCATAGATGCGCTGCAACATCTGGCGATTGGAGTCGCCGCGCCAGTAAGCGCCAGCCACGGACATCAATTTGAAAGCGTCTGCAGGCACTTGGCCGGTGTGTTGCAGGTGGGGGCCGCGGCAGAGGTCTTGCCAGGGGCCGTGCCAGTACATGCGGAGAGGTTCGGTGCCGGGAATGGCCTCGATCAACTCGACCTTGAAGGGTTCGCCAGTGTCCTCATAATGCTTGATCGCGCGGTCGCGGTCCCAGATTTCGGTGCGAACGGGATCACGCAAGTTGATGATCTCTCTCATCTTTTTCTCGATCACGCCGAGGTCTTCTGGCGTGAAAGGTTCCTTGCGGTCGAAATCGTAATACCATCCGTTCTCGATCACCGGGCCGATGGTGACCTTGACGTCCGGCCAAAGCTCTTGAACGGCGCGGGCCATGATGTGGGCGAGGTCGTGGCGGATCAGCTCGAGCGCTTGAGCTTCGTCCTTCATCGTATTGATAGCAATGGACGAATCCTGTTGGATCGGCCACTGTAGATCCCAGTGTTGGCCGTCCACGGTTGCGGAAATCGCCTTTTTCGCCAGCGACGTCGAAATGTCCGCCGCAACATCGGCAGGTGTGACGCCGGCATCGTATGACCGGCTGTTACCATCAGGAAATGTAAGGGAAATCTGGGCCATTGGCCTCAAGCTCCTCGTCGGTTTGGCGCCCACGGAACGCCCGGTTGCGGGTTAAAAGGTTCGCCGGCGTTTTGCCCCTTGGCGCGGGGCAAGTCAAGCGCGCGGCGGCCTGCCGCGATGTGTAGGGTTCGTACGAAACCGACACAGGTTCAGGACGAACTTAGGGGGGTGGCCCGGAAGTTGTGTCCATCCCGTACACAAATGCCTGAATCGGTTCATGTCGTGGCCGTGGGTGGCGGGCCACATGATCAAGCCGAAGGGGACCGACAAAAATCCGCCGACGGCCCGAGACCGGGTCCTGGGTGCCCGGTTACCGGCCTTTGGAAAGCCCAAGTCATTGGCGCGAAACGCGGTTTCAACAACGGTGTGCAACGGCATTCCGGCAGCGTGTGCAAGCGCATACCGTGGGATTCGTAACATCTTGACGCATATGGATATTTTTTCTGGCGTTGTCGGTAATGATCCCTATATTGCCGTTAATCCACTATCGGAAACTTTTGCTGTCTCACGCAGATATCGGGGAACACAGAATGGCGCGCTACAACGTAAACTTTGAATTGTCTGTCGAAGATATGGAACTGATCGAAGCCGCCCTTCGCCAGACCAAGAGCGAACTGGCTGGAAAGCTGGTCGCGCCCGAAGACGACCAGCCCGAACAGATCGACGCGATCGATAGCTCGGTGCGTCAGATCCATGATCTTCTGGGTCGGCTGCATAACCAGAAGGTGTTCTACCGTCCGCGCAGTCAGCCCTATATCAGCGGCTGACACCGACGGTCACGGCGCATGTCTTGATGACGGGGGTCGAAACGGCCCCCGTTTTTTTGTGTCTGACGGCGATGTGTGCCGAAGTATGCGCCAGTATGCGCCAGTGTGCGATGGTTCACTGTAACAGTATGACATAAAAAGATATTTTATTTTCCCTCCGGTCTTTGCAACGATTGGGTAACACGACCGCTGCCGCGTGGTGTTGATTTGAGCAGAAAAGGCTTTGCGTGTTTCAGATGGCCAGTCATGATCCAGACTCGACGTTGTTCCGGCAGTATGTGGAACTGACGAAATCATCGCCCCGGCAGATGGCCGAAGGAATGCCGCAAGCGGCGGATCGGTCCGATAAGGGCGCCAAGGACCAGGCGGAGGCGGAATGGTCGCTGCGCCGGATCGAACGGCGGGTCGGCTCGATCGCCTGACGCGACATCGGGGTGATTGCAGGGGCGGCTTGCATCCCGCCCCCGGTTTCGTCCACCCTTGCCGCGCGACAGGCAGCGCAGCAAGGGGCAGGATGCACATGACGCAGACCGAGTATTTCACATCACCGCAGGGGCGCAGGCTGGCGTATCACCAAAGCGCGGGCCAAGGGCCGGGCGTGGTGTTTCTGGGCGGGTTCAAATCCGACATGGAGGGCACCAAGGCCGTGCATCTGGAGGCGTGGGCGCAGGCCACGGGCCGGGCGTTCCTGAGGTTCGACTATTCGGGGCATGGCCAATCGTCGGGGGCGTTCACCGACGGCTGCATCGGGGACTGGGCCGAAGATGCGATGGCCGCGATCACCACGCTGACCGATGGGCCGCAGGTGTTGGTGGGGTCGAGCATGGGCGGCTGGATCGCCTTGCTGTGCGCGCGGGCCATGCCTGAGCGGCTGGCGGGGCTGGTCACGATCGCGGCGGCGCCGGATTTTACCGAGGATGCGATGTGGCAGGGGTTCGATGCCGCGCAGCGCGCGGAATTGGCGGCCCAAGGGCAGGTCGCGCTGCCAAGTGAATATGGCGAGCCCTATATCATCACCCGCCGCCTGATCGAGGATGGGCGCGCGCATTTGGTGCTGCGCGATCCGCTGGACCTGCCGTTTCCGGTGCGGTTCCTGCAGGGCACGGCGGATGAGGATGTGGCGGTGAGCGTGGCGCTGAGGTTGTTGGAGCACGCCAAGGGGCCGGACATGCGGCTGACATTGGTGGATGGGGCCGACCACCGGTTTTCCGACCCTGGGTGTCTGGCGCTGATCGAAACGTCGGTCGCGCAGGTGTTGGAGCTGACGGGATCGGCGGGATCGCGATGACGGGACGTGAGGCGCTTGACCCGGCGCGGCCCTGTGTCAAGGTGCGGGCACAGGCGTTGTTTTGAAAAGGACCGGATGTGATGCGTGACCCGTTGGTGTTCTTGCCGGGCTTGATGTGTGATGCCCAATTGTTCGCGGGTCAGATCGCGGCGTTCAGCCCGGATTATCCGGTTTGCGTGATGCCTGTGGGACATGGGGAGCGGCTGGAGGAGATCGCCTCGTCGCTGATGCATGTGCTGCCGCCGCGCTTTGCGCTGGTCGGGCATGCGATGGGCGGCATGGTCGCCATGGAAATTCTGCGCCGCGCCCCGGAACGGGTGAGCCGGATCGCGCTGATGGATACCAACCCGCTGGCCGAGACGCCGCAAGCGGCGGCGGATTACGAGCCGGCGATCATCAAGCTGAAATCCGGGCGCCTGCAGGAGGCGGTCGAGGCGCTGATACCGCCGGGCGCTTTGGCGGCGGGGATGGGGCGACAGGCGGCGATGGCGCAGGTGATGGTGATGGCCGAGCGCGTCGGCGAAGGGGCGATCATCCGGCAGATCCGGGCATTGCAGAGGCGGCGCGATTATCAGCCGACATTGCGCCGGTGCAAGGTGCCGACATTGCTGATGTGCGGCGCCGATGACGTGCTGACGCCGCCCAAGCGGCATGAGTTCATGGCGGGGCTGATCCCTTATGCGCGGATCGAGGTGATCGCCGGTGCCGGGCATCTGCTGCCGCTGGAGCAACCCGAGGCGACGACGGGCGCGCTGCGCGCATGGCTGGACCAGCCTTATGTGCTGCAGACACGGGCGGATGCCTGACCGGAAGCCGGGATGGACGGCGCGGGCGCGCAGGATCAGGCGCCGGGTGCAGGTGTGGTCCAAGCGGCATCTGCCGCCGGGGGTGCGGCTGATTGCGGGCCTCTTGCTGATGGTGGGGGGGGTGTTCGGATTTTTGCCGGTGATCGGCTTCTGGATGCTGCCGCTTGGGGTGGCGGTGGCAGCGCTGGATGTCGTGCCGATCCTGCGGTGGCTGGGCCTGTGGCGGTGGCGCAGGACCAAGAGGGATCGTAAGGGGCGGCACTGAGGCCGCCCCGATGGGGTCACGCGTGTGTCAGGCGGCCTCGTTTTTCTTGGAGGCTTTCTTCTTGCGCGGCGAGGTGCGGTTGCGCTTGGCCGGATCCTCGGAATTGGCGTCGATGAAATCCAGCACGAGGGGCCGGATGTTGTTACGCCAGCTGCGCCCGGCGAAGATGCCGTAATGGCCTGCTTCGGGTTCGAGATGGCTGGCCTTGCGGTCATCGGGCAGACCGGTCAGAAGATCGAGCGCCGCGATGCACTGGCCGGGGGCCGAGATATCGTCCTTGGCGCCTTCGACGGTCATCACCGCCACTTTGGTGATCGCGCCGATATCGACATGGCGGCCTTCGACGGTGAAGGCGTTGTCGGCGATTTCCAGGCCTTTGAAGATGCGTTCGACAGTGGACAGGTAGAATTCCGCGGGCATGTCCATCACGGCCAGATATTCGTCGTAGAACTTGTTATGCGGGTCGTGATCGCTGGCTTCGCCGCGCGCGACGCGCTGGATCTGGTCCATGAAGGCCTTGCCGTGGCGTTCGGCGTTCATCGACATGAAGGAACTCAGTTGCAGCAGGCCGGGATAGACCATGCGGCCCACGCCCTTGTATTTGAAGCCGACGCGCTGGATCATGGTTTCCTCCAGCTGGCCCATGGTGACGCGGTGGCCGAAATCGGTCACGTCGGTGGGGGTGGCGTCGGGGTTGATCGGCCCGCCGATCAGCGTGAGGGAGCGCGGTTGGGCGTCGGGCTCGACCTCGGCGAGGAGGGCGGTGGCAGCGAGCGTCAG
>JALQUE010000384.1 GCA_023260815.1 Roseovarius sp. | reverse complement strand
CTTCCTGTTCCTGCCGATCTTCATCCTGATCGGGGCCCTGTTCATGGGCTACTCAGTGATCCGGGCCGGAACCTTGGGGATGGCCTCGGCCGCGGTGGTCAGTTGGCTGACCCCCTATCCGATGGGCCCGCGTCAAATCCTTTACGCCTTCGAAATCGCGGCCAAGATGACACTGCAGCTGGTAGCCGTCTGCGCCGCGGCAGGGGTGATCGTGGGTGTCATCGCACTGACCGGAATCGGAACGCGATTCTCGTCGATGCTGCTTGGACTTGCCGATCAGAATCAGGCAATTGCCCTGTTCTTTGCCATGATCGTGGCGATTATCCTGGGTATGGGCATGCCGACAACTGCGGCCTATGCCGTGGCGGCCAGCGTGATCGGGCCGGGTCTGGTGCAGCTTGGCATTCCGCCACTGACCGCGCATTTCTTCATTTTCTACTATGCGGTCATGTCGGCGATCACGCCGCCAGTTGCCCTTGCCGCCTATGCAGGTGCCGCGATCGCGCAGTCAGACCCGATGAAGACCAGCGTGGAAAGCTTCCGGATCGGGCTTGCCGCCTTCGTGGTGCCTTTCATGTTCTTCTCGTCACCTGCTCTGCTGATGGACGGAAGCTGGTTCGAGGTCATCCATGTCGTCATATCCGCCTTGTTCGGGATATATCTGCTGTCTTCGGCGGTGCAGGGCTGGTTCTTTGGTCTGCTTTCAATGCCCTTGCGCGCAGTCCTTCTGGCTGCCGCCCTGTCGATGATCGCGCAGGGGTGGTTCACCGATGCGATAGGTCTTGGCGCGGCGATCGGCGTCTGGCTGTTGCAAAAGAAGCTGGTCGATCCAAACAAGGTCATCCGTGGCGCCGACTGATCCAAAAATCATGTCAAAAAGATCGAAGGCCGGGCCGGTTGGTCCGGCCTTTTTTGTTCTGCACGCTATGAAAATGACCATATCGGCGCATTGGACCTGTCGTCGCGATATCCGATTTGTCATCCCGGGCAGGTTTCCTCCATCCCTTCTGAAGGCCTGCCCCAACAACAGCACGGACCATACGACGATCAAGCCACTCAGAAGACCGGATCATCGGCGTTCGGGCACAGCAGAAGGCGCGGGATGTTCCCCCTGCCCCGGCCAAGCGATCCTGCTGGAAAGCGTGCGGATACTGGCGTAATGACTCAATTCCAGTAACATCATTGCACTCAGCACTCTCGGAGGAGGACGCAGCGTGGCGAAAATCGGCATTGTAGGCTTGGGGTCGATGGGGTTTGGCATGGCCTGCTCCATGGTGCGGGCCGGGCTTGAAACCTGGGGGCATGACGTCAATCCCGATGCGGTCACGGCCTTTCACGCAGAAGGTGGCCAGACCAGCACGCTCCACGCGGCAGCCCCGTCGTTGGACGCCCTTGTTGTGGTGGTTCTGAACGCCGCCCAGACCAAGGCGGTGCTGTGTGGCGCCGATGGCCTCATGACGCAGATGCGGCCAGGCGCGGTCATCCTGTCCTGCGCGACGGTACCGCCCTCCTTCGCCCACGAGATGGAGGCCGAGGCCGAAAAACATGGCCTTCTCTATCTCGATGCCCCGATTTCCGGCGGCACCGTGAAAGCCGCGGAAGGCCAACTGACGATCATGGCCTCCGGGCGCCCCGAAGCCTTTGACGCTGCACGTCCCACGCTTGACGCCATCGCAGCGCAGGTGTTCACGCTCGGCGATCATGCCGGTCCCGGCTCGGCGATGAAATCCGTCAATCAGATGCTGGCCGGCATTCATATCGCCGCGATGGGCGAAGCGCTGACCTTCGGGATGACCCAAGGGATTTCCCCCGAGACCTTCCTTGACGTGATCTCGCGCAGCGCCGGCACCAGTTGGATGCTCGAAAGCCGCGCGCCACGGGTGGTCTCAGGGGATTATGACGCCCGCAGTTCCGTAGACATCTGGCCCAAGGACCTGGGCATCGCACTGGACATCGCGCGCGACGCGCGTTTCTCGGCACCCCTGACCGCAGCGGCGCTGCAGCAATTCCTGGCGGCCTCCGGTATGGGGCTTGGCGCCGAGGACGATTCAGCCGTGGCCAAAGTCTATGCCCGCAACGCCCGCCTGACCCTGCCAGGCAAGGACACGCCATGACCTGCCTGCTTGGCGCCATCGCCGATGATTTCACCGGTGCAACAGATCTTGCCGGATTGCTGGCCCGGTCGGGCGCAAGGGTCTCGTTGCGCATCGGGGTGCCACAAACGCCGCCCACGGACCCCGCCCCGTTCGAGGTGATCGCCTTGAAAATCCGCACAGCACCCGTCGCCACCGCCCAAGCCGAGGCGCTTGCAGCCCTCGACTGGCTGAGATCCGCAGGCGCGCAGCGATTTTTCTGGAAGTATTGCTCGACCTTCGATTCCACGCCTCAAGGCAACATCGGCCCGGTGGCGGAAACCCTGATGGGCGCGCTTGGCGCCAGGCAGACCGTATATTGCCCGGCCTTTCCCGAAAACGGGCGCAGCGTCTATATGGGACATCTGTTCGTCGGTCGGACGCTTCTGGCCGAAAGCCCGATGCGCGACCACCCCTTGACCCCGATGCGCGACAGCAATCTGGTCCGGCTTCTGGCGCCGCAGGTGACCGGCGCGGTTGGCCTGATCGACCGGCTCTGCGTTGCGCGCGGCGCTGACGCGGTACACGCAGAGTTGCGCAACCTGGCCCATGACGGCGTCGCGCATGTGATCGTCGATGCAGTGGCCGACGCCGATCTGACCACCATCGCTTCGGCGTGTCGTGACCACGCGCTGATGACCGGTGGCTCGGCGCTGGCGATGCCGTTGCCGGCGCTTTTGCGCAAGGGCGGGATGCTCACCGACACCGTCAGCCCCCTGCCCGCGCCCGATCTGCCGCCCGGCGCCATCGTTCTTTCGGGCAGTTGTTCGGACATGAGCAATCGGCAGGTCGCGGCCTATCTTGCCCAAGGCCGCCCCAATCTGCGCCTCGACCCGCTAAACTTGGCCCAGCACGGCGCGGATGCCGTGTTTGACTGGCTCAAAAAGCAGGATCTCGCGCAAGCACCACTGATCTATGCCACCAGCCAACCGGACGCTGTCCGCGCCGCGCAAGCCGCGCTCGGCGCATCCCAAGCCGGTGAGATCATCGAGCAGACCTTGGCCGCCTGCGCCAGGATGGCGTTCGACATGGGCGCGCGACGCGTCGTCGTGGCAGGCGGCGAAACATCCGGCGCCGTGACGCAGGCGCTTGGGGTGACGCGGCTTGATATCGGCCCCGAGATCGCACCGGGCGTGCCCTGGTGTTATTGTGACATCGGCGGGCATCGTGCCGCACTGACGTTGAAATCGGGCAATTTCGGCACCGAAAGTTTCTTTGTCGACGCCCTCGAACACCTGGAGGTGTCATGAGCGCCGAAACACAGCTGCGGGATCAGATCTGTCTGCTGGCCAAGTCGTTGTTCGACCGTGGTCTGACCGGCGGCTCGACCGGCAACATCTCGGCCCGGACCGATGACGGCGGCTTGCTGGTGACGCCGACCGGCACCTGTTTCGGGCGGCTCGATCCCGAGCGCCTGTCGCGGTTCGATGCCGCGGGCCAACTGATCGGCGGCGACCAGCCCACCAAGGAAATGCCCCTGCACAGCGCGTTTTACGAGACCCGGTCCAGCACCGGAGCGGTGGTGCATCTGCACAGCTGCCATTCGGTCGCCCTGTCGATGATGCCAGATGCGAACGAGGATGATTTCCTGCCGCCCCTCACGCCTTACGCGATCATGAAACTGGGCCGGGTCAAGCTGCTGCCGTTCTTTCTGCCGGGTGATCCGGCGATGGGCGCGGCGGTGCGCGGGCTTGCCGGAAAGCGCAGTGCCGTGATGCTGGCCAATCACGGCCCGGTCGTGGCGGGCAAGGATGTCGAAGCCGCCTGCAACGCGATCGAGGAACTGGAAGACACCGCGCGCCTTGCCATGCTGTTGCGCGGCTGCAACCCGCGCATGCTGACCCCCGAGCAGGTCAGCACCGTGGTCACGCGCTTCGATGTGGACTGGGAGTGATGCGCTTTTCCGCCAAGCTGGGGTTTCTCTGGGCCGACCGCCCCCTGCCCGATGCGATCCGCGCCGCCGCCGCCGCAGGCTTCGATGCGGTGGAATGCCATTGGCCCTATGACACGCCCGCGCCCGAAGTCGCCAAGGCGCTGGCCGAAACCGGCCTGCCAATGCTGGGGTTGAACACACGGCGCGGCGCACCTGGGGAAAACGGTCTGGCCGCCCTGCCCGGCCGCGAACACGACGCCCGCGCCGCCATCGACGAGGCCCTCGCCTATGCCACGCAAATCGGCGCAAGCTGCGTGCATGTCATGGCGGGCTTCGCCACCGGCCCCGAGGCCAGGTCCACGTTTCTGGCCAATCTCCTCTATGCCTGCAAGGCGGCAGCCCCGCATGGGATCACGATCCTGATCGAGCCGCTGAATCACTACGACGCGCCGGGCTATTTCCTGACCACCACAACGCAGGCCGCGCAGCTGATCGATAGCCTCGGCGCGCCCAATCTGCGGCTGATGTTCGACTGTTACCATGTGCAGATCATGGAGGGCGATCTGACCCGCCGGCTGGAACGCTTGTTGCCCAAGATCGGACATATCCAGTTCGCCTCGGTGCCGGATCGTGGACCGCCCGACACGGGCGAGGTGCATTACGCGCATGTTTTCGCGGCCATTCAGCGTCTTGGCTGGACCACGCCCCTGGGTGCCGAATACCGCCCCGCAACCGACACGGAGGATAGCCTTGGCTGGCTGTCCACGATGCGCTGACCCTCAGGATCGTTGAACGGAGAGACCACAGATGCAGATATTGATCACAGGCGCGGCAGGCATGATCGGGCGCAAACTGACGGACGCGATCCTTCAGGCCCAAGCCATCGGAGATCACCCCGTCAAGGCCCTGCATCTGGCCGATGTGATCCCCCCCGTGCCGCCCGCGTCAGACGGCGTCAAGATCACCACCAGCACGACCGATCTGACAGATCCCGATGCGGCGCGCGTCCTGACCGCGTCGCGCCCCGATGTGATCTTTCATCTTGCCGCCGTGGTCTCGGGTCAGGCGGAAACCAATCTCGATCTGGGGCTTTCCGTCAATCTGGATGGCACGCGCACCATACTGGACGCCATTCGCAGCGTCGGCGCGGGCTATTGTCCGCGCTTCGTATTCGCCTCGTCACTGGCGGTGTTCGGCACCCCCTTGCCCGATGTCATCCCCGACGATTTCGCACCAAACCCACGCACCAGCTATGGCGCGCAGAAACTCATCGGCGAGATTCTGGTGTCGGATTTTTCCCGCAGGGGTCTTCTGGACGGGATATCGCTGCGGCTGCCCACGATCTCCATCAGGCCCGGCGCACCGAACGCGGCGGCATCGGGGTTCTTTTCCGGTATTCTGCGCGAGCCGCTCGCGGGGCTGCCCGCCGCCCTGCCCGTCGATCCTCAAACGCGCCATTGGTTCGCCGGTCCGCGCGGTGCGGTGGGCCTTCTGTTGCATGCCGCCTGCGTCGACACAGCCCCCTTGGGCCATAAGCGGGCGTTGAATCTGCCGGGCATCTCGGCCACCGTCGCCGATCAAATCGCCGCCCTCGAACGTGTGGCCGGCCCCCGCGCCGTGGCGCTGATCCAGCCCCAGCCTGATGCGCTGGTCAAGGACATCGTCTCGGCCTGGCCCCGCGCCTTCGCGCCCACCCGCGCGCTGTCGATGGGCTTTACCGCCGAGACAAGTTTCGACCAGATCATCGCGGCCCATATCGAGGATGAACTGGGCGGCAAAATTCCCTTGCACGATACGGAATAACGGCATGAAAACCGACTGCAAAATAGGGATCGTCGGCGTTGGCCTCATGGGTCACGGCATTGCCCTCAACATCCTGCGCGCAGGCTGGTCTCTCAGGTTATGTCCGGCACGCGGGCAATCAGCCGACCGAAGATCTGGACGATCTTGGCGCATCCGGCGTCGATGATCTGGCCGATCTGGCCCGGTCCGCCGATGTCGTCCTGCTGTGCCTGAACGGATCGCCGCAGGTCGAGGCGGTGATGCTTGGCGCCGACGGACTACTGACGCATTTGCGCCCTGGCTCGGTGGTGGTGGATTGTTCCACCGCGATCCCGTCCTCCACGCGGCAGATCGCGGCCCACGTCGCCAAGGCGGGCAGCCGTTTCATGGATGCCGCAATGACCCGCACCCCGATCGAGGCCCGCGAGGGCCGTCTGAACCTTCTGATCGGCGCGGACCCTTCCCTTCTGGACGAGGTCATCCCCCTGCTTGCCTGCTTTTCCGAGCATCGCTTCCATGCAGGCGACGTCGGCGCGGGCCATGCCTTGAAACTGCTGCATAATTTCGTGTCGCTTGGGACCGTGACCCTGATAAGCGAGGCTTTTGCCTGCGCCAATGCCTCGGGCGTGTCCGCCGATATTCTGGTCGATGTGCTGCGTACAGGCGGCGGTCATGGCGCGGCACTCGACCGGCTGGCGCCTTTCGTGCTGGACGGCGATACCTCACGGCTGCGTTTCTCGGTCGCCAATGCCCGCAAGGATCTGGATTACTACGTCACACTGGCACAGCACGCGGGCGCCCTGCATGGCGTGGCGGATGGCGTGCTCGATGCGCTTGCGTCCATGGAAACCGCCGGCATGGCGGCCCGCTACATGGCCGAAGCCCCGGATGCGCTGGCCGATCTGGCACGGTCGGGCAAAGACGATCCCGGCACCGGAACACCC
>JALQUE010000335.1 GCA_023260815.1 Roseovarius sp. | reverse complement strand
CCCCGAACCTTTGATGACGTATCGGCGGCGGCCCCTGACCGGGCCGCCCTTTTTCATCCCGTCAGCCGCCGTGCTTCTCCAGAAACGCCTCGACCGGAAGCGCCCGGAAATCCTCCAGCGCGCCGCGCAGCCGCTCGTGGGTCCAGTCCCACCAGCCAAGGGCGATCAGCCGCTCGGCCAAGGCGGCGGGCTGGCGGCGGCGCACAGGTTTTGCCGGCACGCCCGCAACGATGGTGTATGGCGCCACATCCCGCGTGACGATCGCCCCCGAGGCGACAACCGCACCATGCCCCACGCTCAGGCCCGGCTTGATCTGCGCGTCATGCCCGATCCATGTGTCATGCCCGATGCTGGCCCGCCGAGACCGGCGATGATCGAACCACGCGGCATCATCCGGCGCATCGTCCCAATAGCTGGCCGAGCGGTACAGGAAATGATGCAGGCTCGCCCGGTCCAGTGGATGATCCGTGGCGCCGATCCTCACGAAGCTGGCGATATTGCTGAACCGGCCAATGTCGGCATTGGCGATATCGCAATACCTGTCGCAATAGGAATAATCCCCGATCACGGACTGTGCCACGCGGCTGCCGCGCCCGATCTCGGTATAGGCGCCCATGTCGCTGTCGATGATCTCGCACTCTGGATGGATCACGGGCGCCGCCGCGTTCAACCTTTTCATCCGCTTGTCCCTCTGCAAGTCCGCATCGCCACTGGCGCTTCATGCATCCCGGCTCAGACGCCGCTGTCATCGGACCGGATCAGCTTGCGCCGCAACCAGCCCGACAACGTGTCCATGAAGATCACCATGATGATGATCAGCACGATGTAATAGCTCACCTCTTCCCAGTCCTTCTGGGTGATGATCGCCTGTGTCAGCAAAAGCCCGATGCCGCCCCCGGTGATCGCACCGATGACCGTTGCGCTGCGCGTGTTGGATTCAAGGTAATACAGAACCTGACTCAGCAGGACCGGGGTGATCTGCGGGATCACGCCAAAGCGGTACCGCTGCAATGGCTTGGCCCCGGTCGAGGTGACGCCCTCGATCTGCTTGTCATCCACATTCTCAAGCGCCTCCGAGAACATCTTGCCGAAGCTGCCGGTGTCGGTGATCAGGATTGCCAATGCGCCTGTCATCGGTCCCGGCCCAAAGGCGCGCGACAGGATGATCGTCCAGATCAGACCATCCACACCCCGCACGAAATCGAACACCCGCCGGATCGCGAACCGCACGCTTGCCAGACGGTTGAAATTCCGCGCCGCAATGAACGCCATCGGCAGCGCCACGATGGCGGCCCCCATCGTCCCCAGAAAGGCCATCAGCACCGTCTCGAAGATCGCCCAGATCACATCCTTGTGCCGCCACATGCTGTTGTTCCAGACCTCGCCGACCATGGCGGCAAGGTTGCTCTGACCCGCGATGACCCGGTCGCCCGATACTGCCAATGCCGCCAGCTCGGCAAAGGACTTGCCATAGAACGGGCTGTCCAGCGTGAACCAGAACAGCTCCCAGCCATAGGAATAGACATAGACCTCGGTACGGGCGCGGGTCACGGTCGCGCGACCGCCCTCGCCGGTGATGTTGACGCGGGCGTTGCTGGCGCTGATCCAGTCGGGAATGGTCCCGTCCGGGGTCTCGACCGAAATATCCCGCCCCTCGACCGTCACCACGACCGTTCCGTAATCCGGCAGCGTATAGCGCAGGGTCGATCCTTCGATGTTGGCCACCTCGCCCGCGTCCAGCGTGATCGTCAAGGCATCTTCGCCCGTGGCGGTGACGAACCCCGGCATCATGCCGTCGGGATAAGTGCCCTTGTTCTCACCCTCGATGGCAAAGCTCAGACCGCCATTGCGGTTGTCGTGGGTGATATGGGTCTTGTAGCTATAGCTGTCGGCGACAAGGATTTTCGCGTTGTCCATGCGGGCACGGTCCACCAGGCCTGCAATGTCGAAGGCGAAGAACAGATAGACGAAATAGGCCAGGATCACCGCCGGCGCCGCAAAGCCCAAGATCTGCTTGCGCCGAAACCGCGCCACCGCGTCCTGTCGCAGGTCGCCGCCCGTCACCATCCCTGCTGTTGCGCTCATGGCTTAGACCTTTCCGACAAGTTTGTTGCGGTAATGGCTCGATAGCTGGTCGAAAAACACGATCGTCAGGAACAGCAGGATAAAGATCGCCGCCACCTCGTCGTATCGGCCCTGCCCCCAGCTGAACGCGTTCTTGAGGTCGTAACCGATCCCACCCGACCCCACGAAACCCAGGATCGCCGACGCCCGGATATTGATCTCGAACCGCAGCAGCGCATAACTCAGCCAATTGGGCGCCACCTGTGGCACCACGCCCAGGATCATCCGTTGGGTCCAGGTCGCCCCGACCGATTCCAGCCCTTCAAGCGGCTTGAGGCTGGCATTCTCGTTGACCTCGGAAAACAGCTTGCCCAAGGCACCGGCCGTATGCAGCGCAATCGCGATCATCGCCGGCACCGGCCCGCCGCCCAGAATAAAGATCAGCACCAGCGCGATCACGATCTCGGGCACCGCGCGCAGAACGTCCATCAAGCGGCGGAACGGGGCAACCAGCGCAGGGAACCGCGCCAGACCGCGTGTCGACAGCAGCGACAGCACCACCGCCATCAGCCCGCCGATCAGCGTCGACGCCGCCGCGATATTCACCGTCTCGATCAGCGATGGGAAAAATTTCACCATCAGCGCCGGGATCAGAGACAGTTTCTCGCGCGCTTCGGCCAGAACCTCGCCGGGAAAGGCAAAGATGTTCAGAATCCCGTCCCAGAACCCGCCCGCATTGCGGCTATCGGCCAGCATGAACCCCGATGTCATCAGCGCGATGAAGATCACCAGCATGATCCCGCCATACATGCGCTTGGTGCGCGTCATGGCCATATAGGCGTCCTGAATGGCGGCCCTCTCGGGCGCCGCCCTGTTCCGGGCGAGCGACGTATCGGCCATGCGGCTTGGCTCCTTGACGAGATGACAGGCAGGAAAACGGCGCCACCCCGAGCCGGCCCCGCAAGGGACCGGCCGAGGCATCCGCCGTGCGGCTTACATCTTGGACTTGCGCGCCTCGATGATCGACAGATAGGCGTCATGGTTGATCGGCATCACACCAAGCGAGTCACCGGCCATGAAGTTGTAGGCGCATTCAGGGTCCAGTGCCTTGAGCGAGCCTGTCATCGCGACCATGTCCAGCTTGACGCGCTCGGGCAGGTCCTTGCGCAGAACGATCGGGCCTTCCGGGATCGGCTTCGAGCGCCAGATTTCTACCAGCTCGTTCATGTCGACAAGGCCCGCATCCGATGCCTTGCGCAGCGCGCCCGAGTTATAGCCGTCTTCCCACTCGCCGATACCGTCGGCCCATGTGACCCCGCCATCCACATCGCCATTGCTCACGGCAACGATGGTCTGCTCGTGACCGCCAGTGAACACGACCTCGCCGAAATAGGCGCCGTTGTCCATCGACGCGCCGGTCAGCGCCGGGATCTCGATTGACGGGATCAGGTAGCCCGAGGTCGAGTTGGGATCGCCGAAGCCGAATTTCTTGTCCTTCATATCCTCAAGAGACGCGATGCCGCTGTCCTTGCGGGCAAATCCGATCGAGTGATAGCCATACGACCCGTCGGTGTTGACCTTCACCAGAACCGGCTCGACCGCTTCGGGGTCTGTCAGATAGGTCTTGGCATAGGCCGATGCGCCCAGCCACGCCATGTCGATGGTGCCTCCCAGCAGGCCCTGGATCACGCCGTCGTAATCGGCGGGCGTGAACAGCTTGACCGGAACGCCCAGCAAATCTTCGGCCTTGGCGCGGAAGCACTCGTTCGATGTCATCCGGTCCTGGGCGTTTTCGCCACCCAGAACGCCGATGCGGAATTCGGTAATGTCCTGCGCCATGACAGGGGCGGTCAGGGCGGTCGTGGCCACGATGGCAGCAAGCAGTGTCTTCATGATATCCTCTTTCGGGTTTCGGTCTTGAAGCTGTTTCAGAGAAAGCTCTGCCGCATGCCACGGCAGAGCGGAGAACGTCAGATTGCGGCCTCGGCCGCGCGCATGGCACGGTCGTCCGCACGCTCCAGCGCCTCGATCGAGGTCGAGGTGCTGGCCTCGGAAAACCCGGCATCGGCGCCGTAAATGTCGCGCGCGGCACCCGTGGTCAGTTGCTCGGGGGTGCCGTCGAAAACGATCCGGCCATGCAGCATCCCGATCACCCGGTCGCAATAGCGCCGCGCGGTATCCAGCGTGTGCAGATTGGCGATCACCGTGCGGCCATCCTCTTCGTGGATGCGGCGCAGGTCGTCCATGACCAGTTGGGCATTCATCGGATCAAGGCTGGCGATCGGCTCGTCGGCCAGCACGATCTTGGGGTCCTGCATCAGCGCTCGGGCAATCGCGACGCGCTGTTGTTGACCGCCCGACAGCGCCTCGGCACGCTTGGGCGCATGATCCGCGATCCCCAGACGGTCCAGGATTTCGATGGCGCGGTAAATATCGGCCTGCGGATAAAGGTTGAACATCGTCGCCAGCGTCGAGCGGCGATTCAGCGTGCCATGCAGCACATTCGACACCACATCCATACGCGGCACCAGATTGAACTGCTGAAAGATCATCGCGCAATCGGATTGCCAGGCGCGCTTGGCGTCCCCCTTCAGGGCCGTGACGTCGCGACCTTCGAACGCGATCTTGCCATCGCTTGCGTCGGTCAGCCGGTTCAGCATCCGCAGCAGCGTCGATTTACCGGCGCCCGAGCGGCCAATGATTCCGATCATCATCGGCTTTTCGACAGTGAACGACACGGCATCGACAGCCGTGTTCGGGCCGAACTTTCTGGTCAGTTTGGTAATCTTCAGCACGTATCATCCCCCACAGCAGTCGTGGGACGGTGCTAGGCCGGTTTCTCGAAAGCCGTGTGACACTCTGGTGAAGCTTTTGTAACGGGTGATCGGCCTTGCCGGAAACCGGGGCGCGACCTATCCTTCCTGCATGAGGTTATAAGGAACTCTCTGCTCCTCCATTTTTCCGCCTGTATCGACAGCGTGCTGACGTTCGTCGATAGTAACTTTAAAGTTAGCAAAACGAAGTTTTTCTTCATTACCTTCGATGGTTTCAT
>JALQUE010000324.1 GCA_023260815.1 Roseovarius sp. | reverse complement strand
CCGTCGGGACGGCGCCACGTGGCATGCGGGAACTGGCCGTTGCGGCGCTCGATGTCGATGAAGGTCCGGTAGCGGCCTTCCTGATGCAGACGATCGATCGCGTCGTCCAGCTTCGCCGTGTAATCCACTGGCGTCCCCTCCTTCGTAGCTCCCGCCTGACCTTTCGGTCCCTGCGGATGGCGCACAGGGTGCGACATATTCATTAACGGTGATGCATATAGAACCAGCACCTTGCACGCAACAGGTTACAAATTGCCGCCCCCCGGTCCTTGACCTGGATCAATCCGGCTGGACAGCAGACTCGGGCCTGTTACCCTTGCCACCAGATAGCCGATACACAAGGAAAGACCATGTCTCTGGACGCCGTTCTGGCCCGCATTGACGACCAGTTGCCCGCCGCCACCGACCGGCTGCTGGCGTTGTTGCGCATCCCCTCGATCTCGACCGATCCCGCCTACAAGCAACCCTGCTCAGAGGCCGCCGATTGGTTGGTGGAAGACCTCAAATCCCTTGGAATACAGGCCGAAAAACGCGCCACCCCCGGCCATCCGATGGTCGTGGGCCATGTGCCCGGCGATGGCCCGCACCTGCTGTTCTATGGCCATTACGACGTGCAGCCCGTCGATCCGCTGGAGCTGTGGGACAGCGACCCGTTCGCCCCCTGCGTCGAAGAGACGCCCAAGGGCCGCGTGATCCGGGGCCGAGGCAGTTCGGACGACAAGGGACAGCTGATGACCTTCGTCGAGGCCTGCCGCGCGTGGCGCGACGTCAACGGCGCCCTGCCCTGTGCGATCACCTTCTTCTTCGAGGGCGAGGAAGAATCAGGCTCGCCCTCGCTGGTGCCCTTCATGCAGGACAACGCCGACGACTTGCGCGCCGATATCGCCCTGATCTGCGACACCGGTCTGTTCCAATCGCGCACGCCCGCCATCGTCACCATGTTGCGCGGCATGGTCGGCGAGCAGATCACCGTGCAAGGCCCCGACATGGACCTGCATTCCGGCTTTTTCGGCGGGCTGGCGATGAACCCGATCCGCGCCCTGTCGAAAATCCTCGCCGATATCCACGATGAGGAGGGGCGCGTCACCATTCCCGGCTTCTATGACGGTATCCCTGACCTCTCGCCCGAGATGCGCGCCCAATGGGACGCTCTGGGGTTCGACTGGGAGGGGTTTCTGGGGTCGGTCGGCCTGTCCAAGCCCGCAGGCGAAGCGGACCGCACCCCGCTTGAGATGATCTGGTCGCGCCCCACCGCCGAGGTGAACGGCATCTGGGGCGGCTACACGGGCGATGGCTTCAAGACGGTGCTGCCCGCCAAGGCCCATGCCAAGATCAGCTTCCGGTTGGTCGATGGCCAAGATCCAGACCGCATCCGCGACGCGTTCCGCGCCTTCGTGCGCGCCCGCCTGCCCCAGGATTGCACGGTCGAGTTCAAGGCCCATGGCGGATCGGCGGCCTCGGTCATGGAAACATCCGACCCCGCCTTCGAAGCCGCGCGACAGGCCCTGTCCGAGGAATGGCCCGAGCCTGCGGCCTATGTGGGCTGTGGCGGCTCGATCCCCATCGCGGGGCATTTCGGGTCGATCCTTGGCATGAACGCCATGCTGATCGGCTTTGGCAAGGATGACGACGCAATCCATTCCCCGAACGAGAAATATGATCTGGAAAGCTTCCACAAGGGCATCCGAAGCTGGGCGCGCATCCTTGACGCGCTGACGCGCTAGGGGCGCTGCATGACACTCATCCCCGGCTTCACCGATCATACGGCACAGGTGAACGGCGTGACCATCGCCTATAGCATCGGTGGGGATGGCCCCCCGCTGGTGCTGCTGCACGGCTTTCCCCAGACCCGAGCGATGTGGGCGCATATCGCGCCGGGGATGGCGGCGACGCACCGGGTGATCTGCCCCGATCTGCGCGGCTATGGCGCCTCGTCCAAGCCGGACGACGTGGCCTCGTACAGCTTTCGCCAGATGGCGCGCGATATCTGCGCGCTGATGGATCAGCTGGGCCATGCGCGCTTTGCGCTGGCGGGGCACGATCGCGGCGGGCGTGTGGCGCATAGGCTGGCGCTGGACGCCCCGCACCGGCTGACACGGCTCTGCGTGATGGATATCGTGCCGACGCACACGCTGCTTCAGGGGCTCAAGGTCACGGTGGCGCGGGCCTATTACCATTGGTTCTTTCTGGCGCAGCCCGCGCCGTTTCCCGAAACCCTGATCGGTCACGATCCCGACGCCTATTTCGACTCCTGCCTCTTGGGATGGGGCGGCGCACAGCTTGGGGATTTCGACGCAGGCCAGCTTGACGCCTACCGCGCAGCCTGGCGGGACCCCGACACGATCCGCGGCATGTGCAACGATTACCGCGCCGCGCTGGATCATGATTTCGCCGATGATGCCTGCGATCTCAATCAGCGCATCGCCTGCCCGCTTCTGGTGCTCTATGGCGCCAGCGGCGCCATGGCGCGTCAGTATGACGTCGCCGCCACATGGCAGACCAAGGCGCTTGAGACACAGGCACAGGCCATACCGGGCGGGCATTTCTTTCCCGACACCGCCCCCAACGCAACGCTTGCTGCGCTCAGCGCGTTCTTCGACTGATCACCCTCAACCCCTTGGCGATCAACAACAGCCAGGGCAGCCCGTGAAACCCCATGTCGAACCAATCGACCGGGCGCACCAGATCACCGGCCGCCAGCATCTTGAGCTTTTCCCAAAGATGCGGCTCGGGCGTGAACGGCGCCAATCCGAGCGTGGCGCAGAGCACCAGCACAAGCCAAATCGGCACATGATCCAATATCCGAGCCATGACATCGCTCCGGGGTGAGGCAAGGGAAGAAGTGGCGCGGTTGACGGGGCTCGAACCCGCGACCCCCGGCGTGACAGGCCGGTACTCTAACCAACTGAGCTACAACCGCGCAATCACGTCTTGG
>JALQUE010000297.1 GCA_023260815.1 Roseovarius sp. | reverse complement strand
CGCCGCCTGGCGGAGGCCGCGCTGCTGGCGCTGGACGGCGCGCGGGGGCCCGCCGCACCCGCCGCGCGGGCCGCGCATTTCGACGGGCGCGCGCTGCGGCTGCGCGCCCCGGCCCAAACGCCGGAACCTTTCGACCTGGCCGGCTGGCCCTGCCGCTTTGCCCGTTTCGACCACGCGCCCGCCGTCGTCACCCCGGGCCGGGCGCTGGCGGCGATCATCGTCACCTCCGACAGCGGGCCGGTCATCCGCCTGACCGCAGGCGGCCGCGATCTGGGGCGCTACGCCACGCGCACGGCGCAGGCCGGAATGCCCGGTCAAGGACAATTGCGCCAGCTGGTCCTCGGTCAGCCCGCCCCCGGGCTTGAGATACCGGGCGGGGTGGTGCAGATAGACGTCGATACCAGCCCGTTCCCGCCGTCAGCCCCGCCGTCACCCATGCCGATTGTCCAGACCATGTACCACCCCACAGGCGAACGATCCTCCGACCCGCGGGACAGCGGACAGGCCAACGGACTGGTGGCCCTGTTGTGCGAAGAGCCGCGGGAGGATGCGGCATGACGACTTTCCCAAACTCCAAGGACATTGATTCATGATCTTCCCGGTACTTCTCTGCGGTGGCTCAGGCACCCGGCTCTGGCCGCTTTCGCGCAAATCCTACCCCAAGCAGTTCACCGACGTCGTCGGCGACGAAAGCCTGTTCCAGGCCTCGGCACGGCGCTTCACCGGGACAGGTTTTGCCGATCCGCTGGTGGTGACCGGCGATCCCTTCCGCTTCATCGTGACAGAGCAGCTCGACGAGATCGGCCTGACGCCCTCGGGCATCCTGATCGAACCGGAGGGCCGCAACACCGCCCCCGCCGCCGCCGCCGCCACGCTGTTCGCCATGGCCCAGGACCCCGAGGCGATGATCCTGCTGGTGCCCTCCGACCACGCGGTGTCGCAGCCGGACCTGTTCCGCACCGCCGTCCTGACCGGCAAACCCGCCGCCGAGGCCGGGCAGATCGTGACCTTCGGCATCGCGCCCAGCCGGGCCGAGACCGGCTATGGCTGGCTCGAAACCGGCGCCGAGGAAAGCGCCCGTATCTGGCTGGGTCGCAAATCCGCGTTTGGCGCGATGGGCCAGATCAACGATTACATGTGCCTTGACGGCACCATCCCGGTCAGCCAGTTGCCCTATGTCCTCAAGCGGATCGGCGAGATGTCCAAGGAATTCGGCCTTGATGTGGCCAACGTCTTCCATGCCGGCGATGGCAACATGCATCCGCTGATCCTGTTCGACGCCAACAAGCCCGGCGATCTTGAACTCTGCGAGGCGTTCGGGGCAAAAATCCTCAAGCTCTGTGTCGAAGTGGGTGGCTGCCTGACCGGCGAACACGGGGTCGGCATCGAAAAGCGCGACCTCATGGTCGATCAATACGCGCCCGAGGATCTGGAAATTCAAATGGCCATCAAGGACGTGTTCGACCCGAAATGGTTGCTGAACCCGGCCAAGGTGTTCCCGCTCCAGTCCAGCGAATCCCACCGCATCGCCGCCGAATGACACCGCGTCGTTCGCCTTCAACGCCCGCCTCGGAGTATCCGTTTCAATGACATCCCTCACCCCCGAGAGCGAGGCCGATCTCGCCGCTATCGTGGTCAGCGCCGATACGCCGTTTCACGTGCATGGCGGCGGCACCCGTCCGATTGGCGGGCCAACCAACGGCACTCCGCTCAGCACGTCCCGACTGTCCGGGATCGAACTCTATGAGCCGGGATCACTGACCCTTGTGGTGCGTGCAGGCACCCCCGTGGCCGAGATCGAGTCGACCCTTGCCGCCGAAAATCAACGCCTCGCCTTCGAGCCTATGGATCATCGCGGCCTTCTGGCCACCACGGGCGAGCCGACGATCGGCGGCGTGATCGGTGCCAATGTGTCCGGCCCGCGCCGCATTCAGGCCGGCGCCGCGCGTGATTTCCTTCTGGGGGTGCGCTTTGTCGATGGAACCGGTCAGGTGATCCGCAATGGCGGGCGCGTGATGAAGAACGTGACCGGCTACGATCTGGTCAAGCTGCTGGCAGGCAGTTACGGCACCCTTGGCATCCTGACCGAAGTGGCGCTCAAGGTGCTGCCCGATACCGCCACCACCGCCACGCTGTCGATCGCAGGTCTGGATGACGAGACCGCGATTGCCGCGTTGTCGCGCGCGCTCGGGTCGCCGTTCGAGGTGACAGGCGCCGTGCATATGCCGCAGGCGCAGGGCGAAGGCCGCACCCTGATCCGGATCGAAGGCTCTGAAGCGTCGGTTGCCTATCGCGCAGCTGAATTGCAAAAACTGCTGGCCGGGTTCGGCGACGTTCTTTTCGATCACGACACCACAGCCAATCGCGCGGTCTGGCGCGATCTGCGTGACGTATCGGCATTCCATGACCGCGCAGGCGATGTCTGGCGGCTGTCGGTCAAACCCTCCGATGCGCCGGGGGTTGTGGCCAAGGTTCCGGGCGCTCAGGCGCTCTATGACTGGGGTGGGGGCCTGATCTGGCTGCTGGTCCCCCAAGGCACAGCGCCCACCGCCATCCGCCAGCCGGTGAACGATGCGGGCGGCCACGCCACGCTGATCCGGGGCAATCGCAACGCGGGCGTGTTTCACCCGCTGCCCGCGCCTGTTGCGGCATTACAGGACGGGCTGCGCCGCAAATTCGATCCGCACGGCCTGTTCAATCCCGGCCTCATGGGACAGACCGCATGACGCTGACAACCCACGGCTGGGCCATTCAATCGGCGCATTGGCCAGCGTCCTGCCCCGGTTCGGGCTTTATACGGCACAAATGGTGAGCGAACGATGAAAACCGAATTCACGGCAGAACAGCTGCAAGACCCCGCCATCGCGCGATCCAACCAGATCCTGCGCGCCTGTGTGCATTGCGGCTTCTGCACTGCCACATGCCCGACCTATCAGGTTCTCGGCGATGAGCTGGACAGCCCCCGTGGCCGCATCTACCTGATCAAGGACATGCTGGAAAATAACCGCGTGCCCGATGCCAAAACGGTAAAACACATCGACCGTTGCCTCTCTTGCCTGGCCTGCATGAGCACCTGCCCCAGCGGTGTGCATTACATGCATCTGGTCGATCACGCCCGCGAATATATCGAAAAAACCTACCGCCGCCCGCTGGGCGAGCGGCTGTTGCGCTGGGTTTTGGCACGCATTCTACCCCACCCAAAACGGTTCCGCGTGGCGCTGTTGCTGGCACAAATCGGGCGCCCCTTTGCCCGGCTCATTCCCGATGCCCGCCTTCGCGCCATGCTGGCCATGGCCCCGCGCAGCCTGCCCCCCGTCAGCCGCAACG
>JALQUE010000132.1 GCA_023260815.1 Roseovarius sp. | reverse complement strand
GGTGCTGATGGGGGCTGCCGGCAAGATGATCGAGATCCGGGACATCGTGGCTTATGCGCTGATCCTGTGGGTGGGCGCGGTGCTGCTGATCAGTTTCGGCTGGAACACGGGCAAGCATTTCTGGCCGCCTGTGGTGCATCTGGTCTTCATGCTGCCGTTGCCGGGGGCGCTCTATTACGGGTTGTCGACCTATCTGCAGGGGATTTCCTCGGAACTGGGGGTGTATTTCCTGCAGATGCTGCGGGTGCCGGTCTATCTGGAAGGCAACATCATCGATTTGGGGGTGTTCAAGCTGCAGGTGGCCGAGGCCTGTTCGGGGCTGCGGTATCTGTTCCCGATCCTCAGCTTTTCCTACATCTTCGCGGTGCTCTATCAGGGGCCGATGTGGCACAAGACGCTGCTGCTGATTTCGGCGGCGCCGATCACGGTGTTCATGAACTCGGTCCGGATCGCGATTGCGGGCTATATCGTGAACAATTACGGGCTGGAGTGGGTGGACGGCTTTACCCATTTCTTCGAAGGCTGGGTGATCTTTATTTCCTGCGTGCTGATCCTCTTTGCCTTTGCCTGGGTGCTGGTCAAGCTGCGCCGCGACCGAATCGGCCTGATCGAGGCGCTGGATCTGGACACCGAAGGCTTGGGCACGCAGGCCAAGCGCATCGGGCTTGTGCAGCCGTCGGTGGCGATGATCTTTGCCGCGCTTCTGGTGGGTGGGCTGGCGGCGAGTTGGCAGGCCATTCCGCAGCGCGAGGCCGCGCAGATCAACCGCGAGCCTTTCCTTCTGTTCCCTGCCGAGGTCGGCGACTGGCGCGCAGGCCCACACCAGCCACTTGAGCAACAGGTCGAGCGCATTCTGGCGGCCGACGATTACCTGTCGGTGTCTCTGATGGGCGAGGGGCGCGCAGCGCCGGTGGATGTGTTCATGGCCTGGTACAAGGACCAGTCCGGTGGCGGCGTGCATTCCCCCGAAGTCTGCCTTCCGGGCGCGGGCTGGGAGATCGCCAAGCTGGATCAGATCGAGGCCGCGAACCTTGCGGGAGAGACGTTTACGCTGAACCGGGCGATCATCCAGAAGGGCGTGGACCGGATGCTGGTCTATTACTGGTACGATCAGCGCGGCGTCAGGACGGCATCGATGTATCAGGCCAAGCTGCAGTTGATGCTGGGGCGCCTTGTGAACGGCCGTGACGACAGCGCCATCGTGCGCCTGATCACCCCGATCGGCCCGAAAGAGGACATCGCAATCGCCGAGGCGCGGCTGGTGGACAGCATGCGATCCCTGCTGGAGCCTTTGCCCCGGTTCGTGCCGGGGGGGTGACGGGGGGCGATGTTAGAGTCGGAATAACGAATGATTATTGCAAATTTGGCGACTTTTCCCGCGAGGGAAAGAAACTGGCACCGCGTGCTGACAAGTATCGCGCACCAGGTTGATCGAGTGAATGTCATCTTCAACGAAGCGTCGGCGGTGCCCGAGATCGTTGCAGAGTTTCCCAACGTTCATGGCATCGTTCCGACGAGCGATCTGAAAGACACCGGCAAGTTCTTTCCGGAGGTTTCAAAGGACGATTGGGTATTCACCATCGACGACGATATCATTTATCCGCCAGACTATGTCCGACGCAGCATCGCCGCGCTGAACGAGACGAAACTTGGGTTGGCTGTGGGTGGATATCATGGCTCGATCTATCAGAAGCCGAGATATCTCAAGTCCAGATTTCTTCAGGGCCTGATCAAGGGCGATGGCAATTACATCGTCAACCGTCGGCGCATATTCGGCTTTTCATTTGCGCAGGACGCATCGATCATCGTGGATCAACTGGGCACTGGGGCGACCTTCATGACAGGTGAAGCCTATCCCGCTTTTTCAAAAGTTGCCTTTGGACAACGGTTCATCGATGTGGCGGCTGCGAAATACTGGTTTGACGAGGGCATTCCGCTCGTTTGCCTGAAACGCCCAGAGAACTGGATTCAGGCGATGTCGGCTGAGGACAGCGTGGAGAGCATCAACGAGACGTTCACAAGAAAAGCCCCCAAGGCGGTCGCAGATATCATCCATCAATTCGCGTATAAGAATGCGCGGACGGGGCAGGCGGTGTGAGGGGCTGTTCTCTTCAATCATCCAAGCAATCTATTACAAGGCGTTTCTTGATGCCTTGCTACCTCTCCTCCGACATAAAGGTATGAGCGATGCACCGCGATAAAGACCCTGAAGAGGTTTCGCGCATTGTTTATCAAATGCAGCGACCCAACCGATCCTTGCGCTTCCTTCAGAAGCTTGGTTTCACCAATAACCGGAACATAGTTTGGAGCTGGTACGAGCCTCGTAATTTTGGAGACTGGATTGGGCCTTATCTGTACTTGGCGATCACAGGCCAAAAGCCACTTCATTATCCAGGACACAATACAAAGTCGCGCAGGGCAAGAGCTTTAGTGACTGTTGGCAGCATCCTGCGACACATGAAGACCGATGATGTATTTTCAGTCTGGGGAAGCGGGATTATTTCTCGGAGCGATGAGTTTGCACGCCCGAATTCGGTATATGCCGTACGAGGGCCGCATAGTCGTAAGCGCATGATCGATATGGGTTATCCAAGTAGTGAGGTTTTTGGTGATCCGGCGATCCTAATGCCGCTGGTCATGCCCAAAGACAAGGCGGATGCACCTTACGAGGTAGGTGTTATTCCGCATTATGCGACCATTGCCGATATTCGCCGCAGGTATGCCAACATCGACGGTGTCCACATAATCGATGTGACCAAACGCATTGATGAAGTGATTTACGAGATAACGCTTTGCAAGGTTATCTTGTCGTCATCACTGCACGGTTTGATCCTTGCGAATGCTTATGGCGTGCCGAACAACTGGATTGCTTCGGACGCAAAGCTGCAGGGAGATGATATAAAATTTCTGGATTACCTTGAGTCCTGTGGCGTTCGCCCGCCAACACAACCAATCAGTCTGGCAACACTCCCGGACTTCAACTCGCTCAAGACCGCTGGTGAAAGTGGGATCATCGCAAACCATTCGGAATTGCTGGAGCCATTATGGGATGCCTGCCCGTTCATTCCAAAATCGACCAGAATGCCGTCTCGCCTGCAATAGAACGGTAACATCAGGAAATGGACCAAGGGATGAATTTCTGCACGCGAGCGAGTCGCCAATAGGCTAAAGTTTCACGTCTGCGAGTGGCCTCGTATTTCGGTCCCCACAAAAATCGCTCCCTGCGCACGGCACGCTGGAGGGGCTGATCAAAGATGTAAGAAAACCTTTCTAGTAGCGCGTCTGACGTCATATCGCCAAGCGGTGCATCCTCAGAGAAAAAGGGAGCGTTGAGCGTTTCCAACAAGGCGTCCGGGTTATCTTCGAGGTATTTGATCCGATGAAGAGCACCTTCAAAGCCCAACTCGCGGACGTCAACGAACCTCTCAGGATTAAAAATGCGGGCGACATGAGGATCTCCCCAATAGATCGGAATGGTGTCAGCAGACAGCGCGTGAACGATCTTTTCCGTGGTGTAGCCGGGCGTTTCACTATTCTCGAAAGCGATAGAAAAGCGAAAGCTCTTTTGTGCATCGACCTTTGACTGGCTCCAATCACCTGCATATGGCGCGTCTATCGTGCGATTTGAGTTTCGTAGAAATCGTCCGAACGAGTCCACTTTCTTCACGGCGTTCAAAAAATTGAAAAAGGCGACCCGATTGGGGTGACCAGAGCCGTTAGTATATATGAAATTGCAAAAATCGGGTTTGTAGCTCAGATCTAAAATGTCGGACCGCCTGCGGCTTAACAAGTTCTCCCATTGCGGGTAGAGAACAAAATTCGGTGCGCGAAAATGCCGATCTTCGTACTCGAGCCAATCAAATGAAAATGCGAAATCGCAAAGGTTGAAATCGGGTCGAACATTTTCGCCAATAAAGCATATTCGAACTGCGTCAGGGTATTTGAGAAAATTGCTACCAAAAACGGAGTAAATCACGTAATCGGGATCTTGCTCGCTCAAGGTTATTTTATAACGTTTTGCCAATAAGTTGGTTATAAAGTTAACATTGGTCGCGCCCGGGAAGTCCGAGAAATGCAAACAAATTTCTTTATTCTGCACGGTAACTCCTGTCACTGATTTTCTGGCTGCTTATTGGGCAAGAAGGCCGCATAAAATTCCCAAGACTACTCGCTCCTTGACATGAAAATAGTCCGTTAGATCGAATACCCCGCTTGGATCATTGCGCCGAGGCACTCAAGAATATCTCCATCTTGCAGCGGTTGCGCTATCCGATTGAAAGCTTCTTGCGCGATCCTAGCCTGACGGTCCGAATCCGATGCCACTTGTCCAATCACCTCCTCCAAATCCGAGAAGTCCCACTTCACCGGCACGTAGGTCACCCAGGGTTCGAATAGATCGGGTTGGGTTTCGAGGTGGCTCATGTCGGGCTTGATCAGGACGGCGCCTGTCATGAAGGCTTCGATGTCGCGCCAGCACAGCTCGCCGAAGCCGAAGGGGCTGAAACAAAACTTCGAGCGGCGCAGCTCGTCCATGTAGGCGGTCCAGTCGACGCTTCCCTGACTTGCCACGGTCAATCCCGGGATCGCATGGAGTTTCGCAAGGCTGTCGCGGCGCATCTGTCCATACCAGCCATCCCCCTTGGCCCCCAGCCGGGCATGCACATCGATGTCGCGGCCCTGTGCGGGAGGCGGGCCGTCGCCGGCAAAGTTGCGGATCAGTCCCGGCCCCGTGAAGAAGCCCGGCCCGGTGCGAAGCTTTGACAGGATGCTGCGGGGCACCTGCCAGTCCACCGGGGCGGCCTCGATGCCGTAGAGGTCGTTGTAATACTCGGTCAAATTGGTATCGCCACGGAATGGGCGGAAATACAGCTCGCGGTCCCGAAAGAGGGATTTTTTGACGTAGAGCGAGATGTACGGGTCAAGCACCTTGGCAAGTCGCAGATCATTATGGGCGAACGAGTCGAAAAAGACGATCTTGGCATTGGGCGAGGCAGCGCTGATGCGGTCCAATGCAGACCGAATCCGATCGTGATCCACCGTGAACCATGTCTGGAGAATAACCGTTTCGGCGTCCGGTGTGGGGCTTGCCGTGCCCTCCAACAATGGGTCAACCGGCTCGATGCGGATGTCGATGCCGTGATCTCTGCGCAGCGCATCCCCATAGAACAGGAACGGGAAAACCTGCGAGAAGCTTATCTTGTTAGGGGCGTAATATATCCTGACCCGTTGACCCGAGCGCGCCCCATGGCGGCGCCCCAGATAAGGAGCGACCAGACGGTGCATAGGCTTACGCAGATAGTTCCGACCTATCCAGTCAAGGGCAATGGACCGCATCAGTAATCCCGGTTTTCATAAAATGCCGCTGTCATGAGCGGCTAACAAGTCATTCATCTATGGACACAAGTGAAACCATGGATGCGCGCCTGCATCAAGGCGCTTGCATCACCGCAAACGCGGGAGAAGGTGCAACGACCTGGAAAATGCCCGTTTCAATCCGAAAAAATAAAATCGTCGCTCTGGAGAATGCTGTGAACGCCGCTTGATGGTGCTGTGGTCTCGATTGCTTGGACAAGACGCATTGGGTCCCGTTGTGGTTCGGGCGCGGGCTTCGGCGGGGCGTCGGCAGCTGCGTTCAGCATATGGAAAAGACCTTGCCGCGTGCCGCGAAGGTGCTCGGGGACAGGTTGTGCCGCTTTCAGAAACTGCTCGTTTTGCATCCGATCCTCTGACCTCTGGTCGAGTGATTTCCCGTTTTGGATACATTACGCGTAAAATTGTTAAAAAGAAGGCGAAGATGCAGAGCTTTGCGGGTTTTTGCCTAGTTCCGCCGGGCGATGCGCGCGCGGCGGGCGGACCAGAACAGCCCCGGCAGGATCGCGAAGCACTGAGCGTAGCGCTGCGTCAGGCGGATGGGATTGGTGGCCATGCGCCAGAACCATTCCATCGCGATCCGGCGGACCCAGGCGGGTGCGCGCTGTTGCGTGCCGGCGATGAAATCGAGCCCGGCGCCGATCGACACAAACCCGCATTGCGGCAGCTTTTCCGCGCCCCTGATGGCGAGGATTTCCTGTTTCGGCGCACCGAGTGCCAGAAAACAAAGCCGCGCGCCGCTGGCGGCAAGGTCTGACAGGATGCGGTCGGCCACGGCGCCTGAAGGATCAAAGCCGAAGGGTGGCGCGATCCGGGCCACGATCCGCAGGCCGGGCAGATCCGCCTGCATACGCTCTGCGGCAAGCGCGAGGGTGGCATCGGTCGCGCCCAGAAGGGCCACGGGAACATCTGCCTGGCGCGCCAGATCCGCCAGCGGCATCACCAGCTCGGAGCCGGGCACCAGCGCGACCGGCTGGCCCATGACGCGGCGCAGCCAGACGATCGGATTGCCGTCGGCGACGACGTGGGAATGGTGGGCATATGCATCGCGAAAGGCGGGCTGCTGGCGCAGTTTCACGATATGGTCGAGGTTAAGGGTGGCGACAGTGAAGCCTTGGCCAGTCAGGAAATGCGCATGCACGCTCTTGATCAGGGCTTGTTGATCATGCGTGTTGACGAGAGACAGAACATCCGAAGCCTTTAAGGCAGAGGTATCACAGGTCATATTTCAGCCATCCGCAACCAAACACGCCAAAAACCGCTCTGCCGCATCTGTCCAATCATACCCTTCAATCGACTGAAACGCAGCGAGGGACATCGCCTGCCATGCCTCGTTGTCGCGGCGCAGAACATCGATGATCGCCTCGGCCATAGACGCGGCATCATCCACATCGACCAAATGGCCGGAAATGCCGGGCACCACGAAATCCGGGGCACAGCCGGCGCGTGTGGCGACCACGGGGCAGCGACATGCCATCGCCTCGAGCACCGGAAGGCCGAACCCCTCGACCCGGCTGCCGAAGAGGTAGAGATCGGAGGCGGCGTAGATATCGCGCAGCGACGTCTGTGGCGGCGACAGATGATACGTTGTGTCCGGTGGCAGGGGCAGGTCGGCGGTGGGGCGCTCAGTGCCAAAGGCCACCAGATGCAGGTTGGGCAGGGTCTTACGGGCCAGACGCACGGCTTCGAGACTGGTATCGGTGCCTTTGAATGCCTTGTTTGAATACATCATGCTGACGGTGGGTCTTGGCTGTTTGTCGCGCGGGGAAGCGAAAAACAGAGACTTGTCCACGGCGTTCGGCACAAGAGCGACGTCTTGATCGCCATAGAGATCGCGCATCACCGATACGAGCCAGTTGGATATCGTGATCTTTTTCAGCGGCAGGTGATATGATCCGGCACTGAGATGGGCGCGGCGGGGATCATGCACTTCGTGATGCTGGACGAAATAGAATTTCCGGCCTTTGGCGGCGGACAGGCCCGCCACCATATACGCCGTCTCCCACCATGTGGCGATAACGACATCGCCATCGGGGATGTCCTTGTCGGTCAACGGCAAGTCCGTTTCCACCAGATGCAGCCGGGCTTTGAGGCCGTCAAAATGGCTGGCGCCGTGTTTTCGGGGCAGGCGCCCCTTGATCAATCCTTTGGCGACAGCCTTCGCGCCGGGCCTTGGCGGCACCTGCGCCACCACGGTCACGTCATGGCCCATTTCCGTCAGGGCATCAGCGTAAATGGCGATCACACGAATGCCCCCGGATAGGTTTGGCGCCGGGCTGACGAAGGTGATTTTCATCGGGGTCTGGCTCCGCCTGGCTGGCTGGATGCCTGTTTCGCAGCAGCGAAACAGGTGGCGAGGGTTCGGGCGTTGGTGTCGATGTCATGCGCGCGCCGCACGCGGGCGCGGCCTGTGGCACCCTTGTCGGCCAGCGCCTGAGACTGGGTCTCAAGGCAGTCGGTCATCGCCTGGGCAATATGGTCGACCGACCCGGCGGGGATGATCCAGCCGCAGCTTTCATCGACGAGTTCGGGGATGCCTGCGATATAGGTCGAGATGGCGGGACGGCCGAGGGCGAGCGCTTCCATGATGACGACGGGCAGCCCCTCGGCAAAGCTGGGCAAAAGGAGCGCGCGGGCACGGCCCAGCTCGGCACGCACCGCATCATTGGCCTGCCAGCCCAAGAGATCGATATTGTCCTCAAGCCCGTGTCGGGCAATGGCCGCCTCAACATCGGCGCGGCTTTCGCCATCGCCGATCAGACGGACCT
>JALQUE010000123.1 GCA_023260815.1 Roseovarius sp. | reverse complement strand
GGGGCATACCGCCGACGAAGAGGCGGTCAAGGCTGCCGGTGGTCTGTTCGTTCTGGCCACCGAACGCCATGAAAGCCGCCGCATCGACAACCAGTTGCGTGGCCGTTCCGGTCGTCAAGGTGACCCCGGCCGGTCGTCCTTCTTTCTGTCGCTGGACGATGACCTGATGCGCATCTTCGGCTCTGAACGGCTGGACAAGGTGCTGTCGACGCTGGGCATGAAGGAAGGCGAGGCGATTGTGCACCCTTGGGTGAACAAGTCGCTGGAACGCGCGCAGGCCAAGGTCGAAGGGCGCAACTTCGACATCCGCAAGCAATTGCTGAAATTCGACGACGTGATGAACGAGCAGCGCAAGGTGATCTTCAAGCAGCGGCTGGATATCATGAAGGCTGCGGACCTGTCCGAGATCGTGCAGGACATGCGCAGCGAAGTGATTGACGATCTGGTCGACACCTACATGCCACCCAAGACGTATGCCGACCAGTGGGATACCGAAGGGCTTCATACTGCGGTGATGGAGCAGTTGAACATGGATTTGCCCGTTGTCGCATGGGCCGATGAAGAGGGTGTGGACGACGAAGATATCGCCGAGCGGCTGGAAAAGGCCGCTGATGAAATGATGGCGCAGAAGGCCGCGGCCTTTGGCCCGGAAAACATGCGCTCGATCGAAAAGCAGATATTGCTGCAGGCAATCGACACCAAATGGCGCGAGCATCTTCTGACGCTTGAGCATCTGCGCAGCGTCGTGGGTTTTCGGGGCTATGCGCAGCGTGATCCGCTGAACGAATACAAGAACGAGGCGTTTCAACTGTTCGAGACCATGCTGGACAGTCTGCGTCAGGATGTGACGCAAAAACTGTCGCAAATCCGCCCGATGACCGAAGACGAACAGAAATCCATGATGGATGAGCTTCTCAAGCAGCGTGCTGCGATGGAGGCGGCGGCGGAAGCTCCGGCAGGGGATCAGGCGGCTGCCTCAGCCGAGGGCTCTGCACCGGGTTTCGATGAAAACGATCCTGCCACATGGGGCAATCCGGGCCGTAATCAGGTGTGTCCTTGCGGGTCGGGCAAGAAGTTCAAGCATTGTCACGGGCGGCTTGCCTAAAGCGTTCCGCGAAAGGCTGTGATCCAGGTTTTGGGGAAAGGGTTTCAGGCAGGTCTGGTCTGAAACACTCCTCAACCGCGCCACAGATGTGCCGTTTTCCCAGGGTAATCCTGACATCGTAGTTTAGGTGTGAGGCAAGGATTATGTCCAGGACAAGACGATACCTGACCGCAGGTGGAACATTTGCGTGTGCCCTGACCACGGGTTTTATCATGCAGAGTGTCGCGGACTCTCAAGAGACACCGCAACCCGCCAGCGCAACAATGCCCCAAATGACTGTCGCTGCCATGGGACCGAGTGTGCCGCCAGTGGCGCCTGATGTCGCCCCGGTGGAAGAGGTAAGCGAGCCGCTGCTGGAACTGTCGGACGTGACGCTGACATCGGCCCTTCCCGATCCGCCAGCTGCGGTCCCGCAGCCAACGCCGTTGCCGCAAAGACCGCTGGATGGTGCAGCTTTTGTGAACGCAAGTTTTGAACAGACCCCGGTCATCGATCTTCCTGCCGAACAGACGCCACCGGGGTTTGACTGCGAGTTGACCTTGATCGCGACTCCGGTTGCCGCCGCAATGGTGGATCTTGCGCTGGATGCCCCATGTCTGCCGAACGAAAGTTTCACGCTGCATCATAAAGGTATGATGTTTACCGCCGTCACCGATGCCGCAGGCGCGTGGATGATGAAGGTGCCGGCATTGGCCGAGAAGGCGCTTTTCATCGCGGCGTTTGGAAATGGCGAAGGTGCGCTAGCGAACGCCGATGTGACCTCGATGTCATATTATGATCGGGTCGTGGTGCAGTGGAGTGGCCATAGCGGCTTGCAAATCCATGCACGGGAATATGGCGCGAGTTATGGCGATGACGGGCATGTCTGGGCTGATGCGGCGCGGGATATGTCTGTTGCGGCCGCCGGTGAAGGCGGGTTTATCACCCGACTTGGCACGGGGGACGCCGCAGCCGGAAGGATGGCGGAAGTCTATACCTTCCCCACCGCGATCGCCGTGCGCCAAGGAGAGGTCGCGTTGAGTGTCGAGGCCGAGGTCACGGCGGAAACCTGTGGCCGTGACACCGAGGCACAAACCATCATGATCCAACAGGGTGAGGCGCCGATGGTACACGATATTGTTCTGGCGATGCCGCAATGCGATGCCACGGGGGACTTTCTGGTGTTGAAAAACATCGTCAATGACCTGAAGATCGCGCGGAACTAAGTCGCAGCAATCGAGGGTCAATCCATGGGACTAGTACGTGCGGCGATCATCGCCGCACTTTTTATGATCGGCACCGGCCAGCCGGTGGATGCTCAGGATGTGACTCTGACGTCTCGTGATGGGGATGTGGAAATCTCGGGAAATCTTCTGGGCTTCGACGGTGAGTTTTATCGGGTCGACACGATTTACGGCGAATTGACGGTCGATGGATCGGGTGTGTTGTGCGATGGGCCAGGATGTCCCAACCTCGAGGATTTCGTGGCGCGCGTCAGCCTGTCCGGCGCACCCGTGATCGGCCGCGTTCTGATTCCCGCGCTGCTTGAGGCGTTCGCGATCCGATATGATTACGTGCTCAGCCGCGACAGCCTTGAGGACGGGCATTATGTCTATGGCCTGACCAATGCGGAAAGCGGCTCATTGGTGGGTGAGTTCACACTGAAACTTTCTACGAGTGATGAAGGGTTCGCAGACATGCTGGCCGACGATGCGGATATCGTCATGTCCATGCGCGAAGTTCGGGACGACGAGGTCAGGCGCGCTGCCGATATGGGCATCGGCGATCTGACGGCGCGTGGCCGTAGCATGATTGTGGCCCTCGATGCGTTGGTGCCTGTCGTGGCCCCCAGCAATCCCTTGCAGGCGATCACCACACCGCAGCTGGCTGATGTCTTGGCTGGCAAGATCACCAACTGGGCGGTACTCGGTGGCCCTGATGCGCCGATCACCGTTCATGTGGTCACCGAAAAGTCTGGCCTTGGACAGGCAACGCAGGATCGCTTGCTGGCGGCGCAGAATGGGGCGTTGGTGGACGGTGCCGTGCGGCATCCGGACGGGCAGGCCTTGATCGAAGCGGTGGCGGCTGATCCGTTTGGATTGGGCGTGACCAGCCGGTCAGAGACCGGGAATACTTGGCCTTTGGCGTTGAAAGGCACCTGCGGTTTCGCCCTGCGCGCGACGCGACGGGCGGTCAAGACAGAGGATTATCCGCTGACTGCACCGCTTTTCCTGTATATGCCGGCGCGGCGATTTCCAAAGCTGGTCAGGGAGTTTCTGACCTATCTGCGCGACCCGTCGGCGCAGCTTGTGGTGCGACGGGCAGGATTTGTGGATCAGGCGCCAGAGGAAATCGAGATCAACGCGCAGGGCGATCGTTTCGCTAATGCCATTGCACGCGCCGGAACCGAGGTGGGGTTGGAGGAATTGCAGCGCATGGTCACGCGGTTGTCACCGCTCAGGCGGCTGACCACGACATTCCGTTTCGAGGCCGGTTCGGCGCGTCTGGATGCGCAGTCACGGTCGAATGTGCAGCAGCTTGCCCGGGCGTTCGAGATTGGGCTTTATGATGCGCGACGGGTTGTTTTCGTGGGATTCAGCGATGGTGAGGGACCGGCCGCGGGCAATAAACGCATTGCCGAGCAGCGCGCCGAGGCGGTGAAGACGGCGGTGATTGCGGCGGCGGAAACGGCCAACATGGCGCGGATCACCATCGAGACCGAGGCATTTGGAGAGGCGATGCCGATGGCCTGCGATGACAGTGAGTGGGGGCGGCAGGTGAACCGGCGTGTGGAGGTTTGGGTGCGCTAGAGATAGCCTTGCGCCCGAAAGCTGATCTCGCAGGATTTGCCGATGATGAGATGGTCGTGCAGGGTGATCCCCAAGGCGTCGGCGGCGGTCTGAATCTGGTGAGTCATGCTGATGTCGGCATCTGATGGCGTAGGATCACCCGAGGGGTGATTATGCACTAGAATCAAGGCACTGGCGTTGAGGTGCAGGGCACGTTTGACCACTTCACGGGGGTAGACGGGGACGTGATCGACGGTGCCATTGCCCTGTTCTTCATCGGCGATGAGGATGTTCTTGCGATCAAGGTAGAAGACGCGGAATTGTTCGGTTTCGCGGTGGGCCATGGTGGTGTGGCAATAGTCCAGCAATGCGTCCCAGGACGAGATGACATGCCGCTGCAAGACACGCGCACGGGACAGGCGGTGGGCCGCAGCCTCGATGATCTTGAGTTCACAGATCACGGCGTCGCCGATGCCCGAAACCTCGGCCAACTGGGGGGCGGGCGCAGAGATAACGTTGTTGAAATCCCCAAATTTATCAAGGAGTTCCCGAGCCAGGGGTTTGACATCCCGGCGCGGGATGGCGCGAAAAAGAACCAGTTCCAAAAGTTCGTAATCCGGCATCGCGGCGGCGCCGCCGGAGAGGAACCTGTCACGAAGACGTTTGCGGTGATCGCGGATATAGGAGGGCAGGCGCGCCCCTGCGGGAAGGGGGGCGGGCTGGCATGTGTCGCTGGAGAACAGCGGCAGCGGCGCATCGGAAAAGGCGTGCGGTTCGGACATGTCCCGAGAGTGCCGCGGGAGGGTTAGAGAATGGTTAACGGGTGGCGGAAAATCGGTATCGGTATCACGTCGGTATTGCGTCGGTATCGGGTCGGTGCCGCCGGGCGTTAACCAATTGCCGTGAGGCAAAAGAAAAGGGCGCGCCACTGTGGCGCGCCCCAGAGCGGGATCGGAAGATGTCCCGCCTTATGATTTCATCGAGTCCCAGAAGCTTTTGACCGACGAGAAGAAGCTTTTGCTTTCGGGGTTGTTGTCCTCGGACAGCGCTTCGAATTCGCGCAGAAGCTCTTTCTGGCGGGAGGTCAGGTTGACAGGGGTTTCGACGGCAAGTTCGATGAACATGTCGCCGGAGGCCCCACCCCGCAGCGCCGGCATGCCCTTGTTGCGCAACCGCATCTGGCGACCGGATTGCGACCCGGCGGGGATTTTCACGCGGGAACGGCCACCGTCGATCGTGGGCACTTCGATGTCGCCACCCAAGGCGGCGGCGGTCATCGACACGGGCACGCGGCAGAAGAGGTTGGTTTCCTCGCGTTCGAAGATGTCGTGCTTGGCCACTTCGATGAAGATGTAGAGGTCGCCCGGAGGGCCGCCGCGCATCCCGGCCTCGCCTTCGCCGGCAAGGCGAATTCGGGTGCCGGTTTCGACGCCCGCAGGGATGTTGACGTTCAGCGCGCGGTCTTTTTCGACGCGGCCCTGACCGTGACAGGTGTTGCAGGGGTTCTTGATGATCTGGCCCAAGCCCGAGCAGGTGGGGCAGGTGCGTTCGACAGTGAAGAAGCCCTGTTGCGCGCGGACCTTGCCCATGCCGGAACAGGTGGGGCAGGTTGTCGGATCGGAGCCGCCTTCGGCACCGGTGCCGTTGCATTCACCGCATGCCACGGAGGTGGGCACGTTGATGGTTTTCTGCATGCCCTTGTAGGCGTCTTCCAGGGTGACGCGCAGATTGTAGCGCAGATCGGCGCCGCGTGCCGCCCGCTGGCGGCCACCGCCGCCACGACCGCCCATGAAATCGCCGAACAGATCGTCGAACACGTCGGAAAAGGCCGAGGCAAAATCGCCCTGACCGCCGCCGGGAAATCCGCCGCCGGGACGAGCGCCGCCACCGCCACCCATGCTGCCGTCAAAGGCGGCGTGGCCGAATCGGTCATAGGCGGCTTTCTTGTCGGGGTCTTTCAGGACGTCATAGGCTTCGCCGGCTTCCTTGAACTGGGTTTCGGCGTTGGGGTTGTCCTTGTTGCGGTCGGGATGAAGTTCCTTGGCCTTGGTGCGGTAGGCCTTTTTGATCTCGTCCGCGGACGCACCCCTAGCGATGCCGAGCACCTCGTAATAGTCGCGTTTGGCCATCGGGGATCTCCTTGGTCATGGAACTGCGCAGGGCCGGCCCATAGGTCGGACCGGCCCCACTGGTCCCGTCAGGCGCGTTACGAGCGCTTGTCGTCGTCGAGGTCCTCGAAGTCGGCATCGACGATATCGTCGTCCGACCCGGCACGATCCGCGGGCGACGGCTCGCCATCGCTTTCTTCGGACTGCGCCTTGTAGATCGCCTCGCCCAGTTTCATGGCCGCTTCGGTCACGTTCTGGACGCCCGACTTGATCTTGTCGGCCCCGATATCGTCTTTCTCAAGGTCATCCTTGAGAGCGGCGATGGCCAGTTCGATGGCTTCGACGGTGGTTGGGTCCACCTTGTCGCCATGCTCTTCCAGCGATTTCTCGGTCGAGTGAATCAGGCTTTCGGCCTGGTTCTTGGCTTCGATCAGTTCGCGGCGGGCCTTGTCGGATTCGGCGTTTTCTTCGGCTTCCTTGACCATCTTCTGGATGTCTTCGTCGGTCAGACCGCCCGACGCCTGGATCGTGATCTTCTGTTCCTTGTTGGTGCCCTTGTCCTTGGCGGAAACAGAGACGATGCCGTTGGCGTCGATGTCGAATGTCACCTCGATCTGGGGCATGCCGCGCGGTGCGGGCGGAATGTTTTCGAGGTTGAATTGACCGAGCATCTTGTTGTCGGCCGCCATTTCACGTTCGCCCTGGAAGACACGGATCGTCACGGCGCTCTGGTTGTCCTCGGCGGTCGAGAAGATCTGCGACTTGTTGGTCGGGATCGTGGTGTTGCGGTCGATCAGGCGGGTGAAGACACCGCCAAGCGTTTCGATCCCAAGCGACAGTGGCGTCACGTCGAGCAGGACCACATCCTTGACGTCGCCCTGAAGAACGCCAGCCTGAATGGCGGCGCCCATGGCGACCACCTCATCGGGGTTGACGCCCTTGTGGGGCTCCTTGCCGAAGAATTTGGTCACTTCCTCGACGACCTTGGGCATACGGGTCATGCCGCCGACGAGAACAACCTCGTCGATTTCGCTGGCCGAGATGCCGGCATCCTTGAGGGCCGCGGCGCAAGGCTTCATCGAGGCCTTGATCAGATCGCCCACCAGGCTTTCGAGTTTGGCACGGGTCAGTTTCATGACCATGTGCAGCGGCTGACCGTTCGACCCCATCGAGATGAAGGGCTGGTTGATTTCGGTCTGCGAGCTGCTGGACAGTTCGATCTTGGCTTTTTCAGCGGCTTCCTTGAGGCGCTGGAGGGCCATCTTGTCCTTGGTCAGATCGACGCCATGCTCTTTCTTGAACTCGTCGGCGAGGTAGTTGACGATCCGCATGTCGAAGTCTTCACCACCGAGGAAGGTGTCACCGTTGGTGGCTTTCACTTCGAACAGGCCATCGTCAATCTCGAGGATGGTGACGTCGAAGGTGCCGCCGCCGAGGTCGTAGACGGCGATGGTCTGCGTTTCCTTCTTGTCGAGACCATAG
>JALQUE010000447.1 GCA_023260815.1 Roseovarius sp. | reverse complement strand
GGGTGTTTCGGCCCTCGCGCCGGGCCTGCCAGTATTCCGCATCGGTCGTCAGCGACGGGCTGGTGTCGCGGTCGCGACCAAGCTGGCGCTCGTACTCCCGGTTCCTGAGAATGTTGAGCTCGTGTTCCTGGGCCAGCTCCTTGACGATCCCGGTCAGCCGCCTGCCGTCCTGGTGCCGGTCGTAGGCGATGTGCTTCTGGGGATGGATGCGGTTCACCAAAAAATGCATGTGCGGGTGATCGGTGTCCTTGTGTGAGTAGACCATGAGCTGATGCTCACCCAGCCCCATGCGCTCGATGACCTGCCCCGCAATTTTCCGCTTCAGCTCCGGCGTGATCTTGCCCGCCGCTTCGTCCTTGGGGTCGAAGGTGACGATGAAGTGATAGGCGGGCTGTTTGCAGCGGACAGATTTGGAAGCGGTCGCGTCCATGACGGCGGATGCGGCGCGGGCATTATCGGTGAAGAGATTGCGCACCTCGACAAATTCCACACGGTCGGGACTGAGACCCTTGATCTCGCCTGAAAGATAGAGGGCGGACGCGCGGAAACTTTCCGGCTGCTGCTTGGGGACCTTAAAGCGCATTACGTCCCCCCTGCCCGTCATCCCGGTCCGGCTCGCGCCGTTCGCGCGGCGGCTCTTTGACCTTGGCACGGATTGGCTCCAGAACGTCCTTCAGCAAGGTCAGCGTCTCGGTCACCTCGTCAGGGTCGATGTCCTTCCCCTGATTGGCGCGGCGGGCCATGGCGTTGACCGCCACACCCACACCATTGATGCGCGCATGGTGGCTCTCGATCAGGGCGGTCAAATCCTTGCGGTCGGTGGTGCGCTCGATCAGGTCCTTGCCGACAAATTTGGCCCACGCGCCGAAGTTGGTCTCGCCGGTCGCGGCTTCGAGCTGGGCAAGGTTTGTGGCGATGGAATTCAGCTCGTATTGGAGCATGGCCAGGGTGCGCTCGCGTACTGGCCTTTTGCGCGGTGGCATCTTCATGGCCGTCGCCCGAACATACTCGGCGACGGTAACACCGGCCTCGGCGGCGTAGCGCTCGATGGCCGAAAGTTCAGTGGGGGAAAGACGCAGGTGAAGGTATTCCGTGCGGCGTTCTGAGGGGGGCTTCTGCGGACGGGCCATGGCAATTATTCCCGCCCGCGCGACCGTGATCCCGGAGGGCAAGATGGCCCTGCTTGAGACCCCGCCAGGTGGTCGAATGCCGGGCCTGTTGCGACATGCAAAACCTCTTCGGACCTGGCTGGCGCAGCCAGGCCGGGGAACGGGACGGCAGTCCCGTTAGAAAGGTTTTCGTGATGCAACATCCATCTTGCCTCCCCCCTGAACTTACGTCTTACCTCTTCCTTATGCAACGGCGCACAAGGCAAAGCGTGATTCAGGCAGACATAACAGACAACTAGAGGCAACAGATATCAACGAGACTATACAGAAGTCAGGGTGCGATTGCAAGTCTCAACAAAAGCCAACAGCCAACATCAAGACTATGAAAGGCGAGGTTCTGACGGATGAAAGGCATTGGCGAACACGAAAAAAGGCCCCGCCGAGGGGTACCCGGCGAGGCAGTTTCGCGACGTGCTGAATGTGGATCAGGCGGCCATGCGCCAGCCGGTGGCGGGCCGGTTCGGAGACCGGGATTCTATAAGGGCGTTGGCGCAACCGAACGGGGTCATGCCGATGTCGAAGGCGGTGCTGATGTCCGCGTACTGCTCATCGGTGAGATCGGCTTCCGCCTCGATCAGGTAGCTATCCTCCACGGCGATGACGTACTCGTCCCAGCTCATGTTGAAGTCGTGCTCGGTGGTGCTCAATCGGGTCATCGTCTTTATCTCCTTTCGGTTTGTCCTGGCCGCGACCGCGGCCTTCCATGGGCAACCAAAGGCGGCGGCCTAGACGACCGGACGCACCCGCAGGGCGGAGCGAAGCGGTAGACGGCGAGGACCGTCTTTCTTGATCCGCGAGGAAGGCCGGAGGCCGGGGAAGAAAGTCGGCCAGCGCCGTTGCGGCGGGAGACGCCGACGCCACGTTTGCCCAGTTCAGGAAGGCCCGACGGTCACGGCCAGCCGGAAGGACGTAAAGCCCCCGATTGAGCATGCGAGCAGTCTGGCATGCCAGCATGCTAGGCACGTCAGCAGCTTTGCTGGTGGGCTCGGCCACGGCACGATCGCACTATGTGTCCGTCGTTGGCAACGCGCGCCCCACCGCCCCTGCCGCTAGCGGTGACCGTTGTCCCGCTCACCACATCCGTCAAGCTGGACTTAGGTAAGCTTATGAAATACAAGTGATTTCATGTCTGAGTCACCGAATGGGTAATTCTGTAACAAGGGTCAACCCACAATAAGCCCTGAATCCCGCCGATTTCACGACCATAGTCGGCTTGCGATTTTGCGCTCTTCCGCGCCAACGGCATTCAGATAAATCGCCGTCGTGGACAGGCTCGCATGCCCAAGCCATTTCTGCACAAGTGTCAGCGGTACGCCCTTTTCAAGCGCCGCTATAGCGAAGCCGTGGCGTAGGCCCTTCGGTGTTGCGTGAAGCCCGTCGATACGTGCTGCTGCCATGACATCAAGAATGCGTCGATAGCCTGTCATTCGGCACCAGGGCCATAGCTGATAGTCTGTGTGCGGACAGCGCTTCAGGTCATGAACCTCGACCAGCTGGCCAATAAGCGCCTCGGAAACGGGCACAGCTCGATGTACTCCTGACCGGCGCTTCTTGAGGGATTCAAAGACAATCAGTCCTGCGCCAGCATCGACGCGATCACCGGTTAGGGCCAGCGCCTCCGACAAGCGACAGCCGGTCTCGCATAGCACTCGGGCAAAAGTTTCCACCTCTGGAGACTGCCGCCCGGCAGCACGCAGAAAGGCCCGCCGCTCCTTTGGGGTCAGATATTTGCGCTGCCCTTCGGCATCGAAAAGGCACCAATCCTGCATTGTCAATTGCGCACGCTCGAAAACTCCACCCTCCCAGGCCT
>JALQUE010000405.1 GCA_023260815.1 Roseovarius sp. | reverse complement strand
GCATTCGCTGAAAATCTCAACCGCCCCGCCGTCTTGCTGGGAAACGTGCGTGATGCCGCCGACGCTGCGGCGCGCAAGACCGGCAAACCCGGATCGACCTTCCTGTTCCCGTCCTCGGGCAAGGCCGGCCATCTGACACGGCACCGGTTCTACATGCTGATCAAGGAACTGGCCGTTGCGGGGGGCGTGTCACCGGCCAAGGTCACGCCACACACGCTGCGCCATGCCTTTGCCACGCATCTTTTAGCCAACGGCGCCGATCTGCGGGCGATCCAGACGCTTCTGGGCCATGCCGATGTCGCCACGACCGAGATCTACACCCATGTTCTGGAGGAACGCTTGCGCGATCTCGTCCAGCAGCATCACCCGCTGGCGGTCGCCTCGCGGCGCAAGTCGGGCGGCAGCACGTCCTCGGACGGCCAGTAACCCGTGCCAAGCGCCAGATGATAGCCCTGTGTCAGGCCCACGCGCACCATCGCGTCCCGGGCTGCATTGTGGTCATAGCTCAGCCGCTCGATCCGGGGCACGCCCCTATCAATCAAGACAAAGCGCGTCGTGGCGCAGCCATCGTTGGGCGGCATGCCGATCGCCCCGGCATTGACCCAATCGACGCGCCCGATACGCCGGATGAACGGCAGGCCGCAATGTCCGGCCAAGACCATGTCGATCGGCCCATGAGCAGCCTCGATCATCGCGATCTCCGGTGCGAAGGCAGGCTCGGGCGAGGTCGGCCACAAAAATCTCGCCACATCCTCCACACCGCCATGGATCACCGCGCAGCGCCGCCCGTGATGCGTAAAGAGCACCATATCCGGCAGCCCCGCCATCCAGTCACGCGCCGCTTCATCAAGGGTGGCGCTGGCATGGGCATACCAGCCCGCCGAAAGCCGGTCGCAGGTACTGCCCGGCGCAAATCCGCAGCCGCACGCGTCCTCGCCCGCCGCCAGCTGGATCTCGCAATTGCCGGCCACCACCGTGCAACCCGCGTCCCGGATCGCGGCAACCGTGCCGGCAGGATCGGCACAATAGGCCACGACATCCCCGGTGCAGATCATCCGGGTGTCCGCGATCCCCTCGGATCTGGCCCATTTCAGCAATGCCTGCATGGCCTGCAGGTTGGAATAAGAGCCACCAAAGATCAGCACCGGACCGTCCAACTGTCCCAGATCCCTCACATTCATCGCCATTCATCCCTTGATTGCCGCGCAACCCGACCCCATAACCCTACTGGATAAAGGGACCCCGTACCGTATGGAACCAACTTCACCAATTCTTGATGCCGCGTTCTGGATCACCTCGGCCTCCATCCTGCTGCTTCTGGTCATGTCTGGGTTCTTCTCGGGCAGCGAAACCGCGCTCACGGCCGCCTCTCGTGGCAAGCTGCGCGCGCGCGCCGACAGGGGCGAAAAAGGTGCGGCCCGCGCGCTCAGCATCACCGAAGATAACGAGCGGCTGATCGGCTCGGTCCTTCTGGGCAACAACCTCGTCAATATCCTCGCGACATCGTTGGCCACGGCCATGTTCACGCGGCTGTTCGGCGAATCAGGTGTGGCGCTTGCGACCCTGGTGATGACCCTGCTGGTCCTGATCTTTGCCGAAGTGCTGCCCAAGACCTACGCCATCACCAATGCCGAGGCCGCGGCCTCGAAAGTGGCGCCCGTCATTCAGGTGGTGGTCAAGGTGTTCGCGCCGGTGGTGGCTGCGGTGCGCTGGCTGGTACGGGGGGTGCTGCGGCTCTTCGGCGTCAAGGCCGATCCCGACAGCCATATCCTGGCCGTCCGCGAGGAAATCGCAGGTGCGCTCTATCTGGGCCATTCCGAAGGCATCGTCGAAAAAGAAGACCGCGATCGCATTCTCGGCGCTCTGGACCTCGGAGAACGCGCGGTCGAAGAGATCATGCTCCACCGCAGCCAGATCGAGATGATCAATGCCGAGGACGATCCCGAAGCGATCCTCGAACAATGCCTGCAATCCAACCACACACGCCTGCCGGTCTATCGCGACGATCCCGACAACATCATCGGTGTCGTCCATGCCAAAGACCTGCTGCGCGCAATGCACAAGCTTGTCATGGGTGGTGACGGGTCTCGCAACACATTGAAATCCTTCAAAATATGCGACGTGGCGATGAAGCCCTATTTCGTCCCCGAAACCACGACACTCGACGATCAGATGCGTCAGTTCCTGCGCATGCGCAGCCATTTCGCTCTGGTGGTGGATGAATACGGCACCTTGGAAGGTCTGATCACCCTCGAAGACATTCTCGAGGAAATCGTCGGCGAGATCACCGATGAATTCGATCCCGACGCCGAACATCCGATCCGGAAAAGCGAGGATAATCAATTCCTTGTGGACGGCGCCATGACGATCCGCGATCTCAACCGCGCCACCGACTGGAACCTGCCCGACGACGAGGCCAACACCATCGCCGGTCTGGTCATCCACGAAGCCCAGATGATCCCCGAAGTGAACCAGGTGTTCAATTTCCACGGCTTCCGCTTCGAGGTGGTCACCAAAGCCGACAACCGGATCACCCGGCTGAAAATCCGCAAGATCTGATCTCCGCCCCGGCAAGACCCTGGATACATACGGAAAACGGCTGCGGCATCACGTCGGTATCGCGCCGGTATTGCGTCGGTGCGCACCACCGCATCCAAGCCCCGCCGCCACCCGTTTCTTCTGGCCGGAAATATCCCGGGGGGTCCGGGGGGCTGG
>JALQUE010000309.1 GCA_023260815.1 Roseovarius sp. | reverse complement strand
GCACGCATACAAGCAACCTTCTCCAGGAGTTTTTTGAAACAGTTGATATTGAAGGGTCCACATCCACGTCAAAGTATGCAGTTTCCAACTCTTCTGAAATATATGTTCTTCTTATCAACTTCCTTCTTCAATGGCGTCGGCTCAGCACCGGACATGGTGATGTTCGCAAGCGAGGGCGAAAAACATTCTCACATCAACGCACGCGATACCGGTGAGTTCACCTTCTCGCTTGTGACCGCCGATCTTGTCGATGCGATGAATATCTCTTCGGAAAATGTGCCGGATGGTATCAGCGAATTTGACCTTGCAGGTCTTGAAAAAGGCCAGCCTGTCGACATCCGGGCGCCGTTTGTTGCAGCCAGTCCCGCAGCCATGGAATGTGTCACCATAGATGCGTTTCAGATCAAGGATCGGCGTGGGGAGCTCTTGGACCGCTATATGATCATCGGCGAGGTCGTGCGCACCCATATCAAGGATGAATTTCTGCAAGATGGTATCTTTGACACGGTTGCTGCCACCCCTCTTGCTCGGCTCGGTTACCGCGAATACACAACAATAACACAGTCATGGACCTTGCATCGGCCTGACGACCCTGTAGGGCTTAAAGGATGAAGGCCCGCAGTCATGTTGACATCTTGATTTGTCGGGTGTGCATGAGACTACGAGCATAGAAGACTGCCCGTAGTCTGAGCGGAACTTGCCGCAAATGGGAATAAGAGCACGGCACCGTATTAGCCTTAATCGTGCGGTCTGGCGTATCCGTCTTGATCAGTGGGCCGTGGACGGCGCTTACACATAGCCAAAAAAAATCGGCGAGTAAGCACTCGCCGAAATTCACATACGATTAAGGAAAGATCTTGCCCCGGCCCGCGCTGCCCCGAATGGGCGGCGCATGGCCGGGCGTGTCACTTAGTTGACAGCGGTTTCTGGACCCGTTGCCTTGCTGTTTTTGCTGGCACGCTTTGCAACGCTTTTGCCTTTTTCGAATTGCTCGTCATAGAACTGGCGCATCGACTTTGCGTTGAAGTCCAGCAATGTGCCGCCCTGTTCGTAATGGCGGGCAACCGACTTGCCCACGGCAAAGGTGGACGCGCCGGCAACCAACGGCAGCGACGCCATTCCAACAGCCCAGCCAATGCCGGGAATCAGTTTGAATGCGCTTGCAGCGACAATGTAACCTGCACCGTACCCGCCAAAACCGCCGATCAGTGCGTAAATCACCTTGCGCCCAATCTTGTCGGAAAACGGTTTGTCATGCAGTTCAGACAGTTTTTGGATCATGCGCAACTGGATGCCCACAACTGCAGCGATGTCGAAAATCGCCACAGGGACAACGCTGACCGCGACCGAGGCCACGACATAGTCCTTGATCAGGTTTTCGGAATGCACATCCAACACAAAATCCGGCGTATCCACTCCGGTGTCAGTTGTAAGGGTGTCTGCAGTCATGTTGTTCTCCTGATCAAAGCTCTGGAACCGGCCCAAATCGCCAATGGTCGATATCATTACGCCTCGACGGAACCTCTACGCACGATCAATACCAATCAGACCCGATTATTCAAAGCCGTTTCTGCAACTGCAGGATTAAGAAGTACTTAATCTGAAGCAATTCAGCACCATTTGGATTTTGGTAACTGTCATCGTTCGGTGCTGCGCCGTCTTTGGTTGCGTGCCTTGTGTTGATCTGCCGCCAGCAAAACAATGACGCCAACGACCGGGCTAAACAGGAACGATACCAGAAAGTTTCCGGCAAATCCAAAGCGTGTGTCGCGGCCCAGCATGCCGATCAACCAACTGCCCACAGCCCAAAACAGAAAAAACCAAGGATTTATGAGGAAATTCATCGCGTCTTTGCCTTTCACAGGGGGTTAGGGAGTGCCACGCCCGGGTAACGAGGGTTGCGGAACCGGGATCGAGAAGGTTTTCACCGTTGTGAATTTCTTGCCATCATGACGCACGATAAAGGCGTTGGTGTCAACTATCGCGCCGGTTGCGTCAAAAACCAATTCGCCGGTGATCCCGGAAAACCGATCTGTATAGCGCGCGACTTTGATCGTATCTGCCAAATCCTTACCATTGGTTTCCCCATGGCGCGAAACAGCGTCAGACACCAATTTCACGGAATCGTATGCGATGGCCGCACTCAAATCAGGCAGCGTGTTGAACTGACTTTCGAAATCCTGTTTGAACTCCAGCGCGATGTTTTCTGTGCTGTCGACATCCAGCAACGACACACCGATCACGTCTTTCATCGCGTCAAGACCCACAAGCGTGGTAAGGTAGGTGTCGAACAGGTAATCAAGGCCCATGATCGGTTTGCCTAGGCTAAGTTGATGCGCTGTCTTGATAAAGTCGACAGTGTCATCGGCGTTCGAGGTCACGATGAACACCGCATCCACATCTGCTATGTCGAACGATTTGTTATCGAGAAGATACAACATCAATTGTTCAACAGACCGATGGTCGCTGTCCACATGGCCGCGGTAAACAACTTCGCCACCCAACAGAGCCACTGCATCGACAAAAAACTTGACGGCTTCGCGACCGTAATTCGTTTTGTCGGACAACACCACAAACTGCTTCAGATTGGATTCAGTCGCGTACTGGGCAACCATCCGACCGTAAGACGCAATGTTGGGAACGAGCGCCAGGACCGTATCCAGCTTGTGGTTGGTCAGCGATGTTTCCGTTGCGTGGGTGGACAGATACAGAAGGTCGTTGCGGTCGTAAACCGCGCTCGCCGTGACGGCAGACACCGAATGACTGTGCCCGATCACGGCCAGGACATTTGGAAGCTTCGCAATTTTTTCGGACAGCTTCAGTGCTTTACTAACCTCGACCTCACCCGATTGCCCAATGGTTCCGGCCTGTTCTTCGATTGGCATCAGCGCCACCTGACGGCCCGCGACCCCGCCATTGCGACCATTGATGTTGTCAACGGCCATCTGGGCACCGCGCACGAAACTGACACCTGCATCGCCATGCTTGTGCACGGCGACAATGCGCCAGTTCGGGTCTTCGGCAAATTTTGCCCATGGGCCTAGCATCTGCACAACCTGCGGCGGCAAAACGCTCGGATTGCGCACAACACCCAAACCCAGCACAAGCATCAGCCCGGCCAGAACAAGCAGACCAAATATGATCCTTCGTAGCTTTGTGGAAAAAAACTTGAGCCCCGCCACGATCTGGTTACCGGTCATTGCCAAGGATCAGCGGCAGACCGTCGTCGCCATTGCCGATGATCACGGTTTTCGAATTCGGCGAAACCGCAAGATCGCGCGTTGCCTGAATACCCTGCCACCGCAAAAGATCAGGTGTCAGGCTTTGCTTGATCACGTCCTGATACCGCTTGATGCCGCCTGCCTCTATCTCCTTGCGTTCGGCCTCTTGCCGTTCGATGCCAAGACGGAACACATAGGCTTTTTCCTGTTCGGACAACGTGATTTTCTGTTCAACGGCGTCGCGCACGGTTGGTGGCAATTCGACACTGCGTACCAGCACATCATCGACAATGACGTAGCGGTCTTCTGCACTGGTCAGGCTGTTGACCACGATAGATTCAAGAAACCCCTGATCGCTGGTATAGATCTGTTCGGGTGTGTATTGCCCCACGGCGCGGCGCAGCACGGCTTCGGTTTCGGGAAACAGAACCTTGTTCAGGTAATCCGGCCCGACGCTTATGTGCAGCACCGGCAAAAGGCGATAGTCGGGCTGATATCGCACGGCAATCTCAAGCTCGATGGGCAGACCGCCCTTGGTCAGCATCGTGTAGGTGCGCTCTCGTGTTTGCAGGCGCACGTCATAAACGGTCATGCGGTTCCAGGGCCAATTCAGGTGCAACCCTTCCCCATAAATCTCGTTCATTTCCGTACCGCTTAACCAGCGGAAAAGCACAGCGGCCTCACCGGATCGGACGGTCACAACTATCCTGTCTGCGAACGCGATGAACACGATGCCGAAGCCGACGATCAAGACCAACAGGTATGTCCGCAGCCGCCAGCGGAAACTTTCGCGACGGTCGTTCTCGTACAGTCCGTCGTCATCCTGATCGTCAAAGGAGGTCATCGCCACATCCCGTTTTGCGAGAGGTCGTTAGCACAAGCCGGTGTTCGCCGCGCCCTGTGCCATGTGCATATCAAACCGCTCCACGCGAACGGAAAATTCGGGCATGTGGTGGTCATAATGTGGTCTGCCCTTTTGCACCAGTGGTAATTTTCAAAGCTGTCAGCCAATGATCAAGGTGTGGTTTTTGCATCAGGCCGTGATGGTCTGTCTTGACCCAATGCGTGCGCGGTGCCCCCCCGGGAAGAGCGCGCCACCCTGTGTCACAGGTTTCGCCCGGGTTTTGTGACGCCACGATCAGATCAAAGGGTCCGCCCGTGTCGGTGATGGTATGCCGGGTTAGTGCCGCAACATGCGTTTCAAAGACGCGCAGCAGTCGGTCGATCATGTCGCGGTCTGCCCCCGGTATCATCGCTTTGGTCAACGGATGCGCAAGCGTGTGCGCCATGATGTCTACGCCCGGCGGAACATCGGCGTGGATGCCCAGAACCGCATGCAGAAACGCCCGGTGGGTCGCGGCGGGGTCATTTGGCGGGCTTTCAGGCATCAAACGTTCAAGCGCTTCGGTTGTGTAGCTGTCGATCAGCACCAAGGCGTCAATTGTTTCACCGGATGCACGCAATTGCCGTGCGATTTCATGCGCAAGGATACCGCCCAAGGACCAGCCAGCAAGGGCATATGGCCCATGCGGTTGCATATGACGGATCGCACGACACTGGGCTGCTGCGATGTCTGGAATAGTGTCCAGGGGTGGCGGCTCCCCCGGGTTGAGACCGCTTGCACGCAGGCCCCAGATTGCACCGGGATGCTGCGCCATTGCATCAACCATCGGGGTATAATGCGCCAGCGCACCGCCAACCGGATGCACCAGCCAAAGCGGCACATGGTCTTGCCCGCCTTTGCCCGCTTTTTTCAGCAGAACAGGGCGTATCAGCGACGTATCCTGGGAAGCAGTGTGTGCGGCGGTTGTGCCAAGCCTTTCAAGCACGGCACTTTGTGCCGCCAGCGTGGGGGCCGCGATCAGGTCTTGCACGGACAGCGTTGTGTGAAAGTCTTCGGCAATCCTGTCCAGCAGGCGCACCATCAGCAGGCTGTTTCCACCCGCCTCGTCAAACGGCATATGCCGGTCGATGCCGGGTTTATTGGCGCCGTGGCCCAACACGTCTGACCAGATCCCGGCCAGACGGGTTTCGGTCTTGCCGCCTTGCGGCGGGTCCTGTCGCGTGGGATCAGTCGGCGGTGGGTTGGACGTGGCGTCGGCAGGCGGCATCTGGGACAATGCCCGCCGATCTGTCTTGCCACTGGTCGTTTTCGGCAATGCAAGGTGCCGGACTATTACGGACGGCAGCATGTGCTGCGGCAGGTGATTGGCAAGCTCTGCGCGCAGATCTTTGTCGACCAATGCCCTGTCACCTGGAACAATATGCGCGGTCAGCACCGGATCCCCGGCCTGATTTTCGGTCTTGATCACGGCGGCGTCAGCCACACCGGCGGCCAGCAAACGCGACTCGATCTCTCCGATCTCGATGCGGAAGCCCCGCAGCTTGACCTGATCATCTATGCGCCCGTGGAACATGATCGTGCCGTCGCCGTTCGCGCGCCACGAGGCCAGATCACCGGTGCGGTACAACCTCATGTCACGACTTTTAATACGGTGGATGCCAAAGCTGTGCGCCGTGCGTTCGGGTTGGCGCAGATATTCAGTGGCCAATCGTGGGCCACCCAGGAACAATTCGCCAATCACCCCTTCTGGAACCGGGGTTCCGTTGCCATCCAGAATATACGCCTGCGTGCCGGGCAAGGGCCGGCCAATGGGCACCGGGCCATCTGCATCAGCGCGCACCACCTCGTGCAACAGGGATGTGATCGTGGCCTCGGTCGGGCCGTAGGCATTGATCAGGCGCACGGCGCCCTGCGTGACCGAAAACCATTGCGCCACAACGTCAGGGGCCAGGGTTTCTCCGCCGACAATCATCAGACGCAGTTGCGTGCTGCCCAGATCGGCACCCTGTCGCTGCCACGCGCGCAGCAGCTCATGCAGATACAACGGCGGCACATCCACGACGGTCACACCGTTGTCTTGCAGAAAGTCCAGAAAGGCCCCCGCGCCCGGCAATGCCTTGGGACGAAAAACAATCTGCCCACCAACGCAAAGGATTGGCAGCACCTGTTCGATCGCCGTATCGACTGACAACGGCGCGCTTTGCAAAACGCGGTCCTGTGCCCGCAGACCAAAAGCCCCCGAAATGACGGAACAGTGATGCATCAACGCACCCTGCGACACCACGACACCCTTTGGTTGGCCCGTCGATCCCGAGGTGTAGATCACATAAGCCGCATCATCTGCCGACACACGCCGCCTGGGCATCGGCAACAGCCGATCAATCCATCTTGAACCGGGCTGATCCAGATCGATGATCTGGCGGTTCAGCCCAATACGTTCCAAGGGCAGTCCGGTGTTGCGCCCACCGTGCAAGACCACATGTCCAATCTCCGCATCATCAAGGATAAACATCAGACGCGCCAAGGGCATCTCGGCTTCCAGCGGAACCCAGACAGCGCCAAGTTTCATGATGGCGATGGGCGTGGCAATGGCGTCAAGACTGCGGGCGCACAAGGCGGCAACACGGTCGCCACGTCGCACACCGTGCCGTTTGAGCCTGCGCGCAATGTCCGTCACCCGCTTCGCAAGGGCGCCGTAAGATGCGGTCTTGCCGTCGATCTGCACCGCCGTGTCTTTCGGGCTGCGACGGGCTTGATCAAGAATACGGGTCGGAACCGGACGCGGGTCGCTTTGCGCCTTGGACGGCACGGGAGCTGGATCATCCGGTGTCTTGGAATTGTCCCCCAAAGACAGGGCCGACACCGGAACAGACATATCCGCCGCACCGGCCTCAAGCACGCGTTGCATATGCGCCAGAAATCGCGTGACGCCCACAGGATCGAACCGCGCCGCATCAAACCCTGCGCACAGGACCAGATCTGCGCCCTGCTTGCGCATTTCGATATCCAGCCCGTCACCGGCCGTTTGGCGCACATCGGTCAGCAGGCGCACGTCACCGTCTGTGATGCTGCGCACGTCTTTTTTAGTGATGTCGAAATCCTGAAAGGCGAAACTGACGGTCCATGGCACTTGGCCAAGTGTCATCCCGTCGATGCTGCGCAAAATGCCCGGCAAAGGATAATTCGCATGGGCGATGCCGGTTTGCAGAACCCGGTGCGTATTGTTGACCAAATCGCCAAAGACCATGCCACCGGTCACGTCAAAACGCGGCGCAATCATGTTGACGCAATAGCCTATGGTGCCTGCAAACCGCGCCTCGGGTCGGCGCAAGGTGGGAACGCCGACGATGATATCCTCTGCCCCGCTATGGCGGTGCAACGTGCAGACAAGCGCAGCAAGGCACAGGGATGCAACGCTGACATCCGCGCCGCGTGCAGCCTGGCCAAGGGCGTTTGTCAAAGCAGTGGGAAACGTGCGTTCCTTTGCACAAGGCTCTGGCAGGTGCGTGTCGGCAACACTGCGGGCAAAGGGCAATCCCAATGCAGGCCAAGGCGGGGCAAGCCGGTCTTGCCAATACGCAAGGTCTTGCTGACCCTTGGGCGTATCGATCAGTTCACGTTCCCATTGCGTGAACTCTGCATAGTCAGCGGCCTTTACCGCGCGGTCCGGCAAAGGACCGTCCTGCGCCACAGCCTCGTACGCCGCCCAGAAATCGGTTGCCATCACAGCGGCAGAGGTGCCGTCCGTCACAATGTGATGCGCGACGACCAAAAGCACGCTTTCATCATGGTCCAGCCGCCCGCCAACCACATGTTCAACGCGCAAGACGCAGTCTTTCAGATCAAATGGCAGGCGCGCCCGGTGCGACAGGAATGCTGTGAGGTCCGCCTCTTTGGGAAGATGCACGGGGTGGATAGAAACGGGGCGTTTTGCGGCACAGACTGTCGGGCCATCGGGACCATCCATGATGCAACTGCCCAAAAGCGGATGCAGGTCCATGACCCGGTCAAGTGCGCGCTGCAACATCGCAGGGTCAAGCCCCTTGGCCAAAAACGCCATCGGCACGTTATAGTCGAAACGCCCCGGTTCCAACGCCTGAGCCACCCAAAGCCCTGTCTGGGTTTGCGACAATGGCCCGCGTGCGGCGGGTGGTGATGCCGTGACCGCTTGGGAATTGCCGCCGTTTGCTGCAAGCCGTATGGCAAGCGCGTTTGGCGTATCGGTGCCGACCGGCGCATCGGACTGCGGGCCAAACGCCGCTTCCAGTTCATAAGCCAGCTTTGTGCGCGCCATGGAATCCGCGCCCAGATGGTCAAGCGTAGCATGTATATCAATGGCGTCTGACGGGTAGCCAAGGATTTTGGCCAGCGTCTGTAAGACCACGGTTTCGGCGTCTTGCGCGATGGGCGTTTGACGTTGCGAGGGTATCGTCGTCTTGGCCTGTGTGCCAACGTCCGACGTGGCAACACCTGCATCGGGCAACCAGTGGCGGTTCCGGGCAAACGGGTATCCCGGCAAAAGCGCCATGTGGTGCGGTGCGCAGGCCAGATCGACATCCGGGACGGGGTCTGTCGGGGGCGCGTGTTGATCGCCCTCAAGCTGCTGCACCAATTCATCACAGGTTCTCGCGTGATAGGTCTTGATGTACTCGAACCTTTCACGGCCATGGGTCATGGCGTTCGCAACATCCCCAAGGGCCAGATCGGGTGTGTCACGCAAGTACGTGGCAAGCTGTTCCCGCACCGCCGTCAGCCCCTCAGGCGTCGGCGCGGACAGAACAACGGCATGGGTTTCCTGCACTGTTTGCGTGTCGGTCCAACGGTCTGCGGGTGGTTCTTGAACGATCAGGGCAGTGTTCGCCCCGCCTGCCCCGAATGACAGGACAAGCGCGGTGTTTGTGTCCGGGGACACAGGTTGCAAAGCCACCGCAGGCGCGACTGGACGGTCCATAAAGCGCCCTTTAGCAACGGCATCTGCGAACCCAAAGCTTGGAAAAGTCACGCGCTGTTCGAATTGCAGCAAGACCTTGATCAATTGCGCGATGCCTGACGCGGCCTCGGCGTGGCCGATATTGGCCTTGACGGAGCCCAGTACCGGGGCGGGCGTGCCACCTGGCACGTCACCGAACACATCCGCCAGCGCACCCAGTTCCGACGCATCACCAAGCTGCGATCCGGTTGCGGCGGCTTCGATATAGGTGATGTCTTCCGGCCGAAAGCCACCTCTGGCCAGCGTGTCGCGGATAAGCGATGCCTGCGCGCGCGTGTCCGGCACACTATAGCCAGCGGAATGCCCTGCGTGGTTCGCGCTGCCTGCGCGGATCACGCCCAACACCCTGTCGCCATCGCGCATCGCATCTGTCAGGGGCTTGAGCAGAACCGCGCCAACGGCCTCGGCAGGGATATACCCGTCACCACCGGAAAAGGCGCGGCTGTGCGCCGTGCTGCCCAACAACCCGACTTGGCCAAGGGTTTCGTATTTACCCGGATGGATCGACAGGTTGACCCCCCCTGCCACAGCCAAACGACATTCGCTGCTGCGCAGGCTTTGACAGGCCTGATGCACGGCGTGCAGGCCCGACGCGCACATCGCGTCCAGTGCCACGCTTGGGCCTTGCAGATCGAAAAAGAATGACGTGCGATTGGCGATCCCGGCATATGACGACACCGCCAACAGGCGTTGCGTTTCAGCATCTTGCCCCAGATGCGCATATTGTTGGTACATCGCCCCCACAAAAATGCCAACGCGACGGTCGTATTGGTGCGCCAGACGCGCGCGGCTGTGGCCTGCACGTTCAAACAAATGCCAGACGGTTTGCAGAAACAAGCGTTCTTGCGGGTCGGCCAGATCGGCGGCGCGCGGGGTATAGCCAAAGAACCCCGCATCAAAGCGGTCCACATCTGTCAGAAAGCCACCCCATTTGCACTGCGTGGTGCCTGGCGCGCCTCGTTGGTCGGCATAGGGGGCGACGTGGTGCAAACGGTCGTGCGGGGTTTGTGTGACACAATCCTGTCCAGCGCGCAGCGCCTTGGCAAACGCCTCTACGCTGTCACATCCAGGAAACCGCCCGGCCATGGCAATAACAGCGATGTGATCGTCTGATGCCTTGGCGTTTGACGGCTCTGGTGGTGTCATCAGCGCCGGTGTTGGCGTCGTCGTTTGTTGTGACAACGCGTCGGCCAAACGGCGAATGGTTTGATGTTCCAGCAATATCGTCGGTGACAGCTCTCCGAAATCAGCACTCAGATTTTGTGCGATGTCCGCTGCCGAAACAGAATCCACGCCAAAACGGTCGACACTGTCATCCAAGGTCAGGTCGTCAGGGTTGATCTTAAGCACGTCTGCAAACGCCGCGCGGATCGCCGGAACCGGGTCTGTGGGCGCAAGACGCGGGAGTGCTGAATTAGATACGATCACCGGTACGGGATCAGACTGCACAGCGGGCTGGCTGACACCCAGAAGCCTGCGCAAACGGTCGGCATCGCCCGAGAGGACAAGCGCCTGGGTGATCTCTGGACGGGCAAGAACGTGGCACAGCGTGTCAATCGCAGGGACCGTATCCAGCGGTTGAACCCCAACCGCATCAGCCGCCGCTTTGATCGCACGATCCGGCATGACCATGCCACCGTCGCGCCAGTAAGGCCAATCAATCGACAGCCAACGGGTGCGCGATGTGCCGTTTCGCGCCATCGCCAATTCATCCAGAAAGGCATTGGCGGTGGCGTAATCGGATTGCCCGACATTGCCAAGCGCCCCCGCGGCAGAGGCAAACAGGACAACAAAATCAGGCGACACGCCCTGCACCGCGTGATCAAGCGCAATCGCCCCTGCCACTTTTGGTGCCAAAACCCGCGACAAAACCTGCGCAGATTTCGTGGCCAATGGGCCATCTTGGGTCACACCAGCAGCGTGGAAAACACCTGTGATCGGGCCATCCTGACCCTGAATGGTGTGCAGCACACGGTGCAGCGCTTGATCGTCTGTCACATCAACACTTTGGTAGGTGACGTGTGCGCCCAAGGCGCTCAACTGCGATACCTGCGCGCGCAGGCCGTCTGTCATGTCGGACCGACCGGTCAACCAGATGCGTGCGCCCAGATTCGCCCGTGCGATATGCATGGCCACGTGCAGACCAACACCCCCGGCCCCGCCAAGCAGCACGTAAACGCCGTTGCGTTTCCAGGGCGATGGCACTGGCGTATCGACATCAACCTCGCACCACCGTCTGAC
>JALQUE010000156.1 GCA_023260815.1 Roseovarius sp. | reverse complement strand
CGATCTACGTGGTGAAGCCCAAGATGCACGGCCCCGAAGAAGTGGCCTTCACGGACACGCTCTATGGGCGGGTCGAGGATCTGCTGGGTCTGCCGCGCCATACCGTCAAGCTGGGGGTGATGGACGAGGAACGTCGCACATCCGCCAACTTGCTGGCCTGCATCAAGGCGGTGAAAGATCGCTGTGTGTTCATCAACACCGGGTTCCTTGATCGCACCGGCGATGAGATTCACACCTCGATGTATGCTGGACCCGTCGTACCCAAGGGCGAGATGCAAACAGAAGTCTGGCTGAAGGCTTACGAGGCGGGCAATGTCGATGCGGGTCTGGCGGCTGGCATGTCCGGCAAGGGCCAGATCGGCAAGGGCATGTGGGCCAAACCCGACGCCATGGCCGAAATGCTCGAGGTCAAGATCGGCCATCCAAAGGCAGGCGCCAACACCGCATGGGTGCCGTCGCCAACCGCTGCGACCCTGCACGCGACCCATTACCACAAGGTCGATGTGGCCTCCCTTCAGGAGGATATGAAAACCCGCGAGAAGGCGTCGCGCACGGACCTTCTGACGCCGCCGCTGATGATCGGGCGCAATCTGTCGACCGAGGATATTCAACGCGAATTGGACAATTCCTGCCAGTCGATCCTTGGCTATGTCGTGCGGTGGGTCGATCAGGGTGTTGGCTGCTCGAAAGTGCCGGATATCAACGATGTGGCCCTTATGGAGGATCGCGCAACCCTGCGGATTTCCTCGCAATATCTGGCCAACTGGTTGCTGCATGGCATCTGCACCCCCGAAGAGGTTGAGGCCTCTCTGCGACGCATGGCGCCCAAGGTGGATGCGCAGAACGCGCATGATCCGGCGTACACGGCGATGGCGCCGGGCTTCGACGGTGTGGCCTTTCGCGCGGCGCATGACCTGATCTTCAAGGGGGCCGAGCAGCCCTCGGGCTATACCGAACCGCTTTTGCATGCCGCGCGCCGCGCGGCCAAGGCCGCCTGAGGAGGACCATTTCATGATGACAGTAAAGCGGCTGGATCTCGCGGATGCGGGCATCCTTCTGGAGGGTGCGCGCGCCAGAGCAGAAGAGATCGGCGTTCCCATGTGTATCGCCATCACGGACGAAGGCGGCAATCTGATCGCCTTCGAACGGATGGACGGCGGCAAGGTGACTTCGATCACCATCGCCATCGACAAAAGCTACACCGCGTCGGGCGCCAAGAAAGCCACGCATGACTACGGTACCGCCAGTCAACCCGGAGCACCGGCCTACGGTATCGCTTCGGCGATCGGGGGGCGGCTGATGGTGGTGGGCGGTGGCGTGCCTGTTGTGGTGGATGGCGATGTTGTGGGGGGGATCGGCGTGAGTTCCGGAACACCCGCGCAGGACCTGGACGTGGCCGAGGCTGGCATCGCCTTTTTCCTTGCAAAACAATAGGCTTGGCCGGTCGTCTTGAACCGGATCGCGATTGGAACGGGCGTGGCGGGAAGCCGCGCCCGTTTTGCGTCGGGGGGCAGAAAAACAAGGCTGTGGCAATGGGCGCGAGGCTGTGCCACGATCCGCACTGCACAGGCCCGCGCGCAACCGCTGGCCTGAGCCTTGCGGTTTCTATTCAGGATCAACGCCTTGACAGACGACGCTCTCGTGGCAAACCCGGATATCACGCCTTTTACGTTCCATGTGCCGGACAAGATGCTGGCGCATATTCGTGACCGCGTCGCGGCCTATCCCTGGCATGAAATGCCCGATGATGGGGGCTGGATGTATGGTACGAATATGGAGGTTCTCAAGCCATTTTGTACGTATTGGGTCGACGGGTTCGACTGGCGCGCGCAGGAGGCGCGGATCAACAGCTTTGCCAATTACAGGACGCATGTCGACGGGATCGACATGCACTTCATTCACGAGCAGGGTAGCGGCCCAAATCCGATGCCCCTGATGATTGCGCATGGCTGGCCGGGAACGGTGGCAGAGTTCTACAAGATCATCGAGCCGCTGGCCCATCCTGAACGCTTCGGTGGCAATGTCGCCGACGCCTTCACGGTGATCGCGCCGTCGCTGCCGGGCTTCGGCTTTTCCGGTCGGCCGCCGCGCCCTTACGGCCCGCGCAGGATGGCGGGGGTTCTCAATGCGCTGATGACGCAGCGGCTTGGGGTTGACCGCTACATGGCGCAGGGCGGGGACTGGGGCAGTGCGATTGCCTCGTGGCTTGGGTATGACCACGCAGCGTCCTGTGCCGCGATTCATGTCAACGCGCTCACGATGCGCCATGCACACGGCCCGCAGACCCCTGAGGAGGTGGCATGGGCCGAGGCATTCGACCGCGACCAGATCATGGAAGACGGTTATCGGACGCAGATGGCGACCCGCCCGCAAACCCTGAGTTATGCGATGATGGACAGCCCTGTGGGCATCGCCGCCTGGCTGCTGGAAAAGTTCCATGCATGGTCGGACATCAGCGATGACGACATCGAAACCGCGTATTCCAAGGATGATCTGCTGACCCAGATCATGATCTATATCACCACGCGCAGCTTCAACACCGCCTCGTGGATCTACTATGGCCGCCGCGAGGAAGGCGGGCGCGTTCTGTCGCCGCAAGGCGCACGTGTCGAGGTGCCCACGGGATGCGCGCTGTTTCCCGCCGAGATGCTGCGCTGGTCGCCGCGCTCCTATGCCGAGCGGATCTACAACATCCAGCACTGGACCGAGATGCCCCGTGGCGGGCATTTCGCGGCGATGGAAGAACCGGCGCTGCTGGTCGAGGATGTCCGGGCCTTCGCGCGGATGCTTCGGACCTGACCGATCACCCGTGCATGTATCGACTGGGCCGCAAGATCATATCCGGTTTGGGTGCTGTCAGACGAATTCGACCTCATCTTAGCTGAAGCGTTCGGCCTTTAACCTGAGGCGTAGGTTAGGGACCTTGCCTCGGTAATGGTCGCTGAAGGCACTTGTAGTAGGTGCCGTGGCTAACCAATCTCGGTGGATATCGATGGATCAGGGCGCGCTGGACAGACGATCTTTTGTGGCGCTTGAACAAAAGTTTTGTAACGGATCACCCTTTAAACCCACAACTGGATAGGGCCTTGGATAACCTTGCTTTGCGATCCGCAACTAAGTGGCGGTACACGAATGCAAGTTATGTGCAGAGGCATCCCTTAAAGGACTGAACAGTGAGCAATTCGTTAAGCTTACAGAGCCGATGCCAAAGAGTTAAGAACATCAATCGAATGACACTGGTTCCCTGAAGTATTCAAAGTGGTCCTTCCCCAGGACGCTTACAAACTACGCTCCCGTAGTAATATTGGCAATTGTACAGCGTACCACTGATGCGAGCTTGATACTGAGTTGCCAACATGCCTTTCTCATAATTGCTTATACGAACGCGACTTTGGGAAACACCAAAGTGTTTTGCAGTCTCGGCTCGCACAAGCTCTGGTGTTGTGTTCGCATTCATTGTGCCCGAAATCATAGGAGCACATCCCGATAGGACACCAGTAACGGCTATGGCAGACATCATTTTCCAAAACATACGTTCCATCCCCAATGTATTAAGAAACTAATTTTCTAAACTTATCGAAATAAGAGACTGAAGTTTTGACTCTCCGTCAAGAAATTTTCGGATTGGCTCTGTGTCATCCAGTCATATTGGCTGGAGGCCCAGAGAGAGTCACTGAGGCCAACTGGATGTGAAAAGGGGTGGGAGGAGCAGGCAAGCTCCGTCAGCGTCAGAGAGTCTCTCAGAGCCGCTATCGACTATGTTCGTGAAGGCGACGTTTTGGTTGTCACGAAGCTGGATCGGTTGGCTCGTTTGGTCAGGCACCTTGGAGAGATCGTCGAGGAGCTCGAAGCAAAATCAGTAGGTCTTCGCATTTTTGACCTTGGCCTGGACACTTCGAACGCTACCGGCAAGTTGATGTTCAACGTGTTAGGTTCCGTGGCTCAGTTCGAGAGAGAGATGATGTTGGACCGACAGCGTGAATGGACTTGCCCTGGAAAAGTGGAGAGCACCAACTGAGGAACCAGGAGGTGTTCTATGGGAAACGGGAACAGACCGACGCCGGAGTTTCGGCGCGAAGCGGTGCGGCTGGCGCTGACCAGCGGCAGGACACGGCGTGAGATCGCGGATGACCTTGGGATCGGCTTGTCGACTCTGACGCGTTGGCTGAGCCAAGAGCGCGATGCCGGTGAGCCGAGCGAGGCGCCGGTCGATGTGCATGCCGAGTTGAAGAGGCTGCGACGTGAGAATGCAGTCCTGAAGCAGGAGCGCGACATCTTAAAAAAAGCCGCAGCCTTCTTCGCGAAAGAGGGAAGTCGATGACCTTCGGCTTCATCGAGGCGGAGAAGGCCAGCTTCCCGATCATCCGCATGTGCCGTGTTCTGGGTGTTAGCCAGAGCGGCTTCTTCGCTTGGCAGAACCGTCCGGCCTGCCGCCGCCAGCAACAGGACATGCTCTATCTGGCGCATATCCGCACGGCCTTTGCGCTGTCGAACGGGACCTATGGCAGCCCCCGCATGCACCGCGATCTCGTCGACGAGGGCCATGAAATCGGGCGACATCGCACGGCACGCCTGATGCGCGAGAACCAGTTGATCGCGCGGCAGAAGCGGCGCTTCAAACGGACGACGGACAGTGAACATGCCTGGCCAGTTGCCCCGAACCTCGTGGCGCAGGACTTTACTGCGGATGGCCCGGACAGGAAGTGGGGGGCAGATATCTCTTACATCTGGACAGCGGAGGGCTGGCTCTACCTC
>JALQUE010000298.1 GCA_023260815.1 Roseovarius sp. | reverse complement strand
ACCGCAAGGCAATATTCGGTATGCCGTTCCAGATTCCGGATGCAGAAACTTTCAGCTTGATCGGCTATGAGACCGTACTGGAACGCGCAAATTTCCAGATTTACTTCATGAATAGTATTATCGTCACCGTCATGGGCCTCCCGCAAGAGGCGATCAGCGTCCTTCAGGAACCGCCCACGAAAGTCTGGGAACAGGCCGTGCCGACCGATCCCTGCATTTACCGCCTCTATGAGATCGTTGGCGTCTACGGCCCCACGATCAAGGCTCTGATCGAAGAGAAGTTCGGCACCGGCATCATGTCCGCGATCGATTTCGAAATGGCCATCACCCGCGTCGAAAACCCCAAGGGCGACCGCGTGAAGATCGAAATGTCGGGCAAGTATCTGGCCTATAACGCGTGGTGACCCGCGCCTTGTGACCCGCGCCTTGTTACGGGCCTTGCCCGTTCGCCAGACGTCTTCAACAGGCCCTCGCCCCGTGCGGGGGTCTGCATGTTTCACCGTTACCCCGGTTGCCCAAGAATGTCCTTCATTCCCGCCTGCATGTCCTCGACCCGGGCGCGCAGCATGTCGCAGAACGCCTGCGACAATTGCGATCCGGGCCGATGCGCCGGGGTCATCACCGACACCCGGCTTCCGATCCTCGGCCGGAACGGGCGGAACACCACGCCGCTGCCCGCCGCCAGCGCCGCGATATGGCTGTGCGCGGTGATCATGTCGCAGATCATGTAACACAGCCCCGCCCCCACAAACCGCATCCCCGGCAGGAAGGTCTGCAATTCGAACATCTGTTCAAACCCGCAGCCCGCCGCATCGAACGCCTTCACGGTCTGGCGATACGTCGCATGTTCCGCAAACAGCACCGCCAGCCGCCGCCCGTCCAGATCGGCGGGCGTGATGACCGGCCTTGCCGCCAGAGCATCCCCCGCCGGGATCGCGCAGACGCATTCCAGATCGAAATCGGTCTGCCGGATCGACGGGCGCGGCTCGGGCGTTTCGGCAAACCCCACGTCGAATTGCTGCGACGCGATCAACTCTTCGATCAGCGACGAGGACCGCATCATCAGGGATACCCGGATATCGGGCTTGTCAGACAGGAACTCGGTCAGCACCTTGGGCAGGAAAAATCCCGACGCCGCCGGATGGCAGGCGATCCGCAGATGCCCCGCCTCCAGCTTGGAAATACCGCTCAGCGTGCGCTTGGTCTGCTCCAGCCGGGACAGGATATCGTCGCATTCCTCCAAAAAGAACCGCGCCTCGGGCCTCGGCGTCAGCTTGCCCTGCTGCCGCTCGAACAACTTGAATCCCAGCTCATCCTCCAGCCCCGCGATCATCGCGCTGACCGCAGGTTGGGTGCGGCCAAGCGCGCGCGCCGCCTGACTGATCGACCCGGTGCGCATCACCTCGCGGAAGGTCATCAACTGGCGAAAGGACAGGTTCATCGGCACCCCCATAAAGTCACTCTATGGATTGAGTGATTTTTCCAATTTGCATTTATGTCCTGCCCGCCGTCAATCTGTTCTCGAACATTCCGGCACATGCGGGGGGGCATATGGACACGTTCGCGAAATACCTGCTCACGGGCCTGATCTGCGTGGTCGCCCTTGGCCAGTTCGTGCAGGTCATCACCCGCTATGTGCTGCAGATCCCGGTCATGGGCCTGGAAGAAACCATGCTCTACCCGACCCTGTGGCTCTATATCTTCGGCGCCGTCAACGCCTCGCGCGAGGATACGCATATTCGCGCCAACGTGCTGGAAATCGCTATCAAGTCCGAACGCGGCCATACGATCCTCGCCATTATCGGCGAAATCATCAGCCTGATCGTCGGCCTCTGGTTGCTGTCATGGGCGTGGGACTTCACCCGCTATGCCTGGCGCGTCTGGAAGGAAAGCCCGACGCTTTACATCCCCACCTTCTATTCCGACGTGGCGCTGGTCGTGGGCTTGGGTCTGATGATGCTCTATACCGCGATGCATCTGGTGCGCCACATCAACATCCTGCGTGGACAAGGGGCAGCCCGATGATCGAAATCGCTCTCCTCGCCATTGCGCTTCTGGTGCTGACCCTCACGCTTGGCGTGCCGCTGCCCTATTGTTTCGGCTCGGCGCTGATGGTGATGTATTTCCTCGGCGGCGTGACCATGAAGGGCATGATCCTCTGGGGCTTCCAGCAGCTTGGCAACCCGGTGCTTCTGGCCATCCCGCTGTTCGTTCTGGCCGGCACGATCATGTCCGCCAGTGGCATCGCCGCCAGTCTTTTGAACTTCGTCAATGCCTTCATCGGCCATATCCGGGGCGGTCTTGGGGTTGTCGCGGCGGTGTCCTGTGCGATCATCGGCGCGATTTCCGGCTCGGGCCTGACGGGCATTGCCGCGATCGGCCCACTGCTGATCCCCGAAATGGAAAAACGCGGCTATCCCCGCGCCTATGCCACGGCCCTGATCGCCAACTCCTCGATCCTCGGCCTGCTCATCCCGCCGTCGGTCACGATGATCGTCTATGGCTGGGTCACCGATACCTCGATCCTTGCGTGTTTTCTGGCCACATTGGGGCCGGGCCTGCTGATCATGTTCAACTTCTCGGTCGTGAACCTCTGGATGAGCCGCAAGTTCGATCTGATCCTCGATGACAAGCCCAGCTTCACGCAACTGGCCACCGACGTCGCCCACAAGGGTTTCAACGCCACGCCGGCCCTGCTCATGCCGATCATCATTCTGGGCGGTATCTATGGCGGCATCATGACCCCGACCGAGGCCGCCGCGATCTCGGTCATCTACGCGCTGCCGGTGGGCTTCTTCATCTATCGCGGCCTGACATGGGGCAGCTTCCTCGCCGCCGGCAAAGAGGCCGCGACCGCCGTGGGCGCGATCATGCTGATGATCCTCTTTTCGATGATCCTCAGCCAGATGTTCGTCTACGAGGCGATCCCCCAGAAAATGGTCAGCGCGATTTTCGAGATCACTGAAAACAAGGTGCTCTTGCTGATCTTCATCAACATCCTTCTGTTTCTCGTCGGCATGGTCGTCAACGATGTCACCGCCATCATCCTGATCGCACCGCTCCTGTTGCCGCTCATGCAGGCGATCGGCGTCAGCCCGGTGCAGTTCGCCGCGATCATGGGGGTCAACACCGCGATGGGCGGCG
>JALQUE010000261.1 GCA_023260815.1 Roseovarius sp. | reverse complement strand
GCCATGCGCGATATTCGCGAAGGGACCACCATGCACGAAGGCCGGGTTGTTTTCCAGCGTCTGCACAAGGTTGGGCTGCATCGCGTCCTTCAGCAGCACGGTCATCGCGCCATCGGCCTTGATGTCGCGGCAGGTGATCGGCTTCTTGTCGCGTGTATACGCAACGATGATGTTGCCCAGACGACGCTCAAGATCGTCCAGATCGGTGGACAGGCACAGGATCGCCATGACTTCGGAGGCAACGGTGATATCAAACCCGGTCTGGCGCGGAAAGCCGTTGGCGACCCCACCAAGCGAGGTGACCACATCGCGCAGCGCGCGGTCATTCATGTCCAGAACCCGGCGCCAGACAACGCGGCGCTCATCGATGCCCAACTCGTTGCCCCAGTAGATGTGGTTATCGATCATCGCGCTCAGCAGGTTGTGGGCCGTCGTGATCGCGTGGAAATCGCCGGTGAAATGCAGGTTCATTTCCTCCATCGGAACCACCTGCGCATAGCCACCGCCAGCCGCGCCGCCCTTCATGCCGAAGCAAGGGCCAAGGCTTGCTTCGCGAATACAGACCGCCGCTTTCTTGCCAATCCGGTTCAGTCCATCCCCGAGCCCCACCGTGGTCGTGGTCTTGCCTTCACCGGCCGGCGTAGGGTTGATCGCCGTCACGAGAACCAGTTTGCCATTCTTGTTGCCCTTCACCGAGTTGATGAAGTCCTGGCTGACCTTGGCCTTGTCGTGGCCATAGGGCAGCAGGTGATCGCTTGGGATGCCAAGTTTCTCGCCGATTTCCTGAATCGGCTTCTTGTTGGCTTCACGGGCGATTTCGATGTCGGACTTGTAGCTCATTGTATTTCCTCGCGGTGGCCAAAGGCGGTGATGCTTGCCCGTCGCTCTTAGCTGGTCTGCGACAGTATACAGCACGCGATTCCGACATATCCGGTAGCTGTTGCGGCGGCCTGACGCAGCGCCGTTTCTGATCGGAAACAGCGCACGATAGGAGGAAATTCTTGGCTATCAGCGAAAACGCGGCATGTTCAAGCCCGCCACAAACAGGCCCGGGTCAAACGATCAAGCACCGCGTATGGCTGGCATGTGGGACCATAGCCTCTGATCCGGGACATGCAGCGTCACAGTATCGCCGATCCGCAAAACCCCTTCCCGTTCGACCCAAGCCGTCACGCCACGACGCCCCTTGGCCGCGGTCTTGAAGGCTTTGCCCTTGCCCGGCGCATCCTCGTCGATGACCTTTGCGGGCAGGTGGCAGGGGCGGTTTTCCATGTCCACCACAAGCGTTGTGCCCAAAGTGGTCTGAAGCCGGGAGGACGGTGGCACATGGGTGAAATCGGGGATGCCCTGCAACACCATTGACGCCCCGACCCACGCGGGGTTCACAGCCTCGACACCAATTCTTTCGGCAATCGCCTTGAGGTCTTCGTCGGAAAGAATGGAAAACTGCCGGACGTTGCGAATTTCGGTGCCCTTTGGATACTGGCTTGTCACCCGGCTACAGGAGGGGCGCGTCAGACCGGCATGCTCTTCACCCTCGACCCCTGCAAATGTTGCCATGACTTCCCTTAGCGACTCGGCGCGCAGGGTAGAGGCACGGTCTGACACGCGCCCCAGCCAAGTGATCTTTGCCGTGAATTCCGTGGGAACCAGCGCGGGCATGCCATTAACCTTTCTTCAATCGTCACCACCGACAGGATCGCAAAAAACGCAAAGAGTGGTCAAATGACGATATGTGATCCGACATATCAGCCTGTGTCAGACCGTGAGCGTAAAGAACATCCGGCGGAACGGAAACAGAACAGAGCCATCGGATCGCACGGGATAGGCTGCGTGCATGACTTCCTCGTATCTGCGGATCAACTCGGCCTTTTCGACATTATCCAGCGCTTCAAGCACGGGACGTGCATAGGTGCTTTCGGTAAACCGGCGCACCGGATGGCTGCCTGCTTCGGCCACCAACCGCTGATAATACTCGGTCTCCCACATACGAAACTGACCAAGCGGCGACAGAAGCTCTTCGTATTTGACCGGTGCCATAACGCCGGGCGTGCCCATCTTGTCCACGCGCCCCGGCACCAGCTCTTCTACCAGACTAAGCCAGACGCGGTGTGATGGAGCCTTGTTCTGATGCGGCATCTGAACCGCCAGTGTGCCGCCCTTGCCCAGCATCCGCGCCAGACGCGGCATCAATTGCTCATGGTTGCCGACCCAGTGCAGCGCGGCATTCGACAAGATCAAGCCCGGCGCCCGGCGCGGATGCCAATCCTTGATATCGGCCTGTTGCACACTGTCATAGCCCATTGCCTGCCGGGCTTTTTCGAGCATCGCAGGAGAGCCGTCCACGCCAATCACCTGACGCGCACCGGCGCGCGCCTTGAGCGCCTCACCGATGGAGCCATTCCCACAGCCCAGATCAACAACATCGCCAGCGCCCATCTGGCCGACCGCATTGAGCAGGTCCAGCCCGGGTCTCAACCGCAAATCCCGGAACCTTGCATAGGCTCCGGGATTCCAGTCGGTTTTCACAGCAGACCCGCTCACGCTGAGGGCTCGGGCTCCGGCCCGCCTTCACCCAATCCAGGCGAGGATTTGGGTTTGGTCTTGGGAATGGCGGTCAGCGATGGCTTCTTCTTCTCCTCGGGGGCACTACCCTCGTCATCACCAGCCTCAGGCGGCTCACCGCGGATCACGCGGGCAATTTCTTCGCCGGTGAGGGTCTCATACTCCAGAAGACCTTGGGCAAGACGTTCCCACTCGTCCTTGCGTTCGGTCAGGATCTTGAACGCCGAGGCATAGGCCTCGTCGATCAGGCGCTTGACCTCATCTTCGATCAGTTCCTTGGTATGCGCGGAAATCGAGAAGCCCCCCGCGCCATTGCCCATGTAGCCTTCGTGGGCCTGTTCGTAATCGACGTTACCCACCTTGTCGGACATGCCCCACCGCAGAACCATCGCGCGCGCAAGGCCGCTGGCCTGCTGGATGTCACCCGCCGGACCGTTGGAGACGTCGTCGGGGCCGTATTTGAGGATTTCAGCCGCCTTGCCCGCCATGGTCATGGCCAGCTTCTGCTCACATTCCGACTTGTGCCAGTTCAGGCGGTCGATCTCGGGAAGGCTGACAACCATGCCAAGGGCGCCACCGCGCGGGATGATCGTGGCCTTGTAGACCGGATCGCATTTCGGCAGCGCAAGACCCACCACGGCGTGACCCGCCTCGTGATATGCGGTCTTTTCCTTCTGGTCGTCGGTCAGGACCATGGACCGGCGCTCGGCGCCCATCATGACCTTGTCCTTGGCGTTCTCGAAATCCTCCATCGTCACAAACCGACGGCCCACCCGCGCAGCCATCAAGGCAGCTTCGTTCACCAGGTTTGCAAGGTCCGCACCGGAAAAGCCCGGCGTCCCGCGCGCGATGATCCGCAGGTCCACATCGGGGCCAAGCGGGGTCTTGCGCGCATGCACACCAAGGATTTTCTCGCGGCCCTTGATATCGGGGTTGGGAACGGTGATCTGGCGGTCAAAGCGGCCCGGACGCAGCAGCGCAGGGTCCAGAACATCCTTGCGGTTGGTCGCCGCGATGATGATCACGCCTTCATTCGCCTCGAACCCGTCCATTTCGACAAGCAGCTGGTTGAGCGTCTGTTCACGCTCGTCATTGCCGCCGCCATAGCCCGCACCACGATGCCGGCCCACGGCGTCGATCTCGTCGATGAAGACGATACAGGGCGCGTTCTTCTTGGCCTGCTCGAACATGTCGCGCACCCGACTGGCGCCGACGCCCACGAACATTTCCACGAAATCCGAACCCGAGATGGTGAAGAACGGCACGCCAGCCTCACCGGCGATGGCCCGCGCCAGCAGCGTCTTACCGGTGCCCGGAGGGCCAACCAGAAGCGCGCCCTTGGGGATCTTGCCGCCAAGACGGCTGAACTTCTGCGGATTGCGCAGGAATTCGACGATCTCTTCAAGTTCCTCTTTGGCCTCATCGATGCCGGCGACATCGTCAAACGTGACGCGGCCATGCTTTTCGGTCAGCATCTTGGCCTTGGACTTGCCAAAGCCCATCGCGCCGCCCTTGCCGCCGCCTTGCATCCGGTTCATGAAATAAATCCATACGCCGATCAGCAGGATGAATGGCAAGAGCGAGATCAGGAATGTCTGGAAGCCCGACTGTTCCTGAGGCTCGGCATTGACCGGGATATCGGCCTGGATCAGCATGTTGGTCAGTTCGGCATCCTGGGGCTTGATGGTAACGTATTCCTTGCCATCCGCGCCGCGAAAGCGCACGTTTTCGCCATCCAACGTAACCTGACTTACATTGCCATCCTCAACCGCCGTGACGAACTCGGAATACTTGATCGCCTTGCTCTGGAGCGTGTTCCCCGGGCCACTGAACAGATTGAACAGTGCCAGTATCAGCAGGAACAGAACCAGCCAGAAGGCGATATTTCGTGCGTTGCCCAAGGAAACTCTCCTTAAAATTCGGATAGAGCGGACCTACCACGAGACCCACCCAACTAAAATAGAGATCACATCGATTACTTCAATGCGATAAAAAAGAGGTGAAGTATGCCTCTTCGTCGCGGATCAGAATGGCGCGCCACCCGTTTTCAAGACCGGCAAGTGGAGCGGCCAACAGCTCATCTCCTCGCCAGACCGAAGGGCCGGCGATCAGC
>JALQUE010000235.1 GCA_023260815.1 Roseovarius sp. | reverse complement strand
CTGGGTTCCGAAGTCACTCAGCTTGCCCTTGCGGCGCTGGCCGTGCTGGCCGGGGCCATACTCGCGGCGATTCACCGGGCTCTTCGGGCGGCCCCAGATGTTCTCGCCCATGCGGCGGTCGATCTTGTACTTGGCAGACGTGCGTTTGGTCACGGCTGATCTCCTTCTTTGCGGTTCAGAAGGGCGTTGTCCTCTGCGTTCCGGATCAGATCCGTGCGGCCGACAGGCATCCCCTTGCGGGGGCCACCAACACCAATGAAAGCGCGCTTATACGCGCGTCCGACCCAGAGTCAACCCGCCATGCCCACCAATCCGGGCAGCCACCGATCCAAGCGCCCACCAATCCGGGGGCGGCCCGGCTCAGGCCGCCTCGTACTGCAGGATCGCGGCCTCCGATGCGCTCAGGCTGCGGCGGGCAAAGCGACCATAGCTTTCGGGCCGGTATTCCAGTTCCGGCTCTCTTTCCAACAGGCGCTTTCTGTCTGCCGCGCCCAGCGTGGACAAGGCCGTGCTGGCGGGGTGAAAGCTTTCGGTCTCGACGCCGTTGGCCCAGATCACCTGATGGCGTGGCAACAACAGATGAATGTATGTCACCTCGCGGGCGGTCACATCCACCACCACGGTGCGGTTATTGACCAGATCGCTGGCCGACACCAGCACCTCGGGCGTGTTGAACAGCGCCTGCGCCACCCGCCCCTTGATCAACATCCGGTGCCCCGGCGAGACCAGCAATTCACCCTCGGGCCGGTCGATGCCCAGCGCGCCGGCGCTGATGCGGATCGGGCGCAGATGCGGCATGGCGAACAGGCGCGCGCCACTCATCCGGCGGCTGCCGATCCATTCGATCGGCTGGGCGCCATCATCCTTGGTCTGCACCATGTCGCCTTCGCGCAACTCTTCGACCCACCTTGGGCCTTCGGGCGTCTCGATCCGCGTGCCCGGCGTGAAGCAGATCACACCGCCCGTTTCCGGGCCGGTGCCCGATGGGTGATCCAGACCTTCCATCGTGTGATGGACAACCCACATCTCGGTATGCGCGGGTGGGATGCGGTCCACGAACATCAACAAGGGCGGCGCGCCGCCCCCGACTTCGATCATCGTGATCGTATAGCTCTGCGCACCGTCGCTCACCACGAAGCCGGAATCGATCAGCGGATCGCTGATATCGACCTCGTTCAGATTTGCAGTGCGGTTTTTTACCGCGCCCACAAGACGGCGCACCAGACGTGCCGCACGTCTGCGGCAGTCAATTTCATCGTTTGCCCTGTCAAGCCGCAACACTTCGCTCGGGCCGTCCACTCGCACGACGTCTCCGCGCCAGGACCAGGCGGCCCCGACATTAAGCGCGTGCAAGGGGGCGGCTTCCAAGCCGTCCACTTCCGTCTGCGACCAGGAGATGACAAACGCGCCACGAAAGCCCGTTCTCATTGCCTGTATAACCTGCCTTTAGTTTTTTTATTATCGAAAGATTAGCAGAGGCGAATCATCCTGCAAAGACTGTAAACCCCTCAGCGGTCAGAATTTTATGCCCAGTCGCACAGAACCCACAAACTGGCTTTCCCGCTGGGCCTCGAATTCCTTGTCCAGCCATGTCAGCCCGTAAAACAATTCGGTGCCGCCATCGCCCTGCCAATGCGCCCCGGCCCGCAGCCTTGTGCGCGCATCGGTCAGGTCATAACCCCGGCTCGATGGCAGGAACTCGCTATGCTCCACATGCGCGATATCGGCGCCCAGAATGAACGACAGGCCGCGCCCGTCACCATCAACCGTGCGATAGCGCTGGCCCGACACCGGATCGCGCACCATCAGGCCACCATCGCCCAGCGATCCGATCACCATATCCGCGCCCACCCGCAGCAATGTCTCGGCGCCGACGCGTCCCTCGATGAACGGTCTTATGCGCACTGGTCCGCCCACATAATAGTCACGCCCGACCTCGGCCACGGCGGTGGGAAAGACATCATTGCCGATCTGGGTGCGGCGCACCTGGGCCGACGGATCGGTGCCATCCACGATGTTGTGGATCGTGCGCTGAACATCGGTCAGATGCGTCTGCGCTCCGGTCGCCACCAGATCGCCACCCAGCGCGATCTCGGTCTCTCCGGCGCTGAAATGGGTATGCAGGCCCAGCGACAGCGCATTGGCCAGCGGGCGGTCCCCCGGCCTGGGTCGGCGCAAATTCTCGGGCGCGATGATCTCGGCGTTGAAGCGCAACTCCAGCACATTGCCCGCGCGCTCGGGCGCCCGGCCTTGCCAGTCGCGACCCCAGACATAGCTCGCCGCGACCGATCCGGTGCGCCACCGGTCATTGCCATCGCCCAGAAGGTCATTGGTCACAAGACGGCCATGGCCCACCCGTTCGCGGCCCTCTGCCTCTGCCATTACCGGACCCAGAGTGGACCCGACAAGCAGGCACGATATCATGAAAGCACACCAGGGGCGCATACCAAGTTCCCTTCACCAGATGCCCCCCCGGACAGGGAGCGTTCTAGCAGGGATTTCCCCTTCCGGTGATCCCTTTTTCGCAGGCGGACTGCGGGATGTGACCATTCTGCCGCAGGCTGAGTGGGCGGCAAGCCGGGCACCCCGAAAAGGGTACTAATTATTGCGCATCCGCCGGCACCAATCTTCCCGAAACGGCAAACACTCTGTTTCGGGCTTCCAAATCGGCATATGGCGCAATTTCCCCTTGAATAACAGCCGGGCCGACACCCCAACTGAAGTTGACTTCGCCGCCACCGCTTACCGTTTCAACGTGTTTCGCTGTCGCCACAGACGTAACGACAATATAGGGCTTGTGGGTCGGGAGGATCTCGCTGCGACACTTCTCGGCAACATGATCCAGAATCCAATCTTCCGGGGACCGGCTGTCACCAGAGAAAACACGTTCCACGTGATAGTCTCTCACTTTGATCTTTCGGTATGGCGCATCCCATGTCTGGCCAAAGACACTCACGCTCAGTTTTGCATCAACAGTGACATCTTCGATCGTTTCATTTCGGGTTTCTCCCGCAATGTCTGATCTGCGCATATTCGCGATTTTGAGGATCTGGGAGGTGTCGTTTTCGCAAATCTGTATGGCCTGACCGATACGAACGTTGTATATTCCGGGTGCGCGAATGTTATTTCCGGCAAATGGATCGATGGAATAGGCGTCGCGACCCAGAGCTTGAAATGCAACAGACCGTGTAACAGGGATACCCGGATCAGGTTGCCCATAGATGCTCTCATCGCAACCAGCTAGGAAGGTCATTCCCGAGAGCCACACAAAACCATATTTCATACCATTCACCTACTGTCTTACTTTACCAACTCATGCCCCGGCGCAGCATACTGCCATTGCAAAGATTCCTTGACGGGAGCACACCATGCAACCTGCGGGTACTTAAAAGCCTTCAATATTTTTAGTAGCAGTTCAAGCTTTTGCCCGAAGACCCGCCTCGGTTGACGCATCATCCAACGGTCTTGGTCCATTCTTGGTCTTGGGCATGGATCGAAATCCCGCGCGTAGAGGTGATGTTTGTAAGTGCTGGCTGTGGCCAATCTGCCGCAGGCTGAGTGGGCGGCGCAACGCACGCCCTGTTCATAGGCGCGATGCACCGCACCCGCACCGACGCGATACCGACGTCATACCGACGCGATACCGAACGGGATTTTGCCGGTTAATCAGAGGCTTGCGGGCGATTCGCCCCTCACAGCTCGCGCAGCCAGAATTGCAACGCATGCTCGGTTTCGTCCGGCTGATCGATATCCTTCCAGCCAAACCGCGCCACCGCCCCGTCCAAAGGCGCATAGCCCCGCTTGCGCCAGAACGGGTCAAGCGGTTGATATCCCTCGGGTTTCAACGGGTGATCGGCGGGCCTTGCGACACTGCAAAACGCCGAATAGCGCCGCCCCATGTCCCGCGCATGCCCTTCGCGCGCGTCGAAAAACGCATGCCCGATCCCCTTCCCGCGATAATCCGGCAGAAGAACGCTTTCCGCGCAATAAAAAATATCTTTCATATCAATACCTTGCCCCTCAAAGGCCGCCGCGAAATCCTGCGCGTGATCTTCCATCGGCGTGCCCGTGGACGCCCCCACCAGCCGGTCACCATCAAAGGCGCCCACCAGAATGGCGGCCTCACTATCCCTGTACGCCTGCAGATACCGCGCCTCATAGGCCGCATCCCCGTCATACAGATAAGGCCATGCCCGGAACACCTCGATCCTCAGCCGCGCGACATCCTCCAGCGCCCGCGCCAGATCATCCCCGGTCAAGCGCGCGACACGGATCACCTCAGCCCCCCACCTGCCGGACCCAATCCGCCAGGTTGTAATAGGTCACAACCCGAGCTATCTTCCCGTTTTCCAACGAGAAAAACGATCCCGCCGGCAAGCGGTAGGTCTGCCCCTTGGCCTCGGGCAGCCCTGCGTCGGTCTGCAGATACGTGCCGTTGACAATGAATTCCGCCGCCGCGCGCGTTCCACATTCGGCCTCGAAGATGACCATATCGGTCAACTCTTCGCGATAGCATCGGTTCATATGCTCGCAAAACGCCCGGAAAGCCGCCTTGCCGCGTCGCACCTGCCCTTCGTTGACATGATGCGCCACATCCTCGTCCAGACAGGCCAGCATCCCGTCGACATCGCCACGCCCAAAGGCATCGAAATAGGCTTTGACTGTTGAATTCATTCAGTTTCCCTCGGCTCGCCCCACCGTTCCTTGAGGTGGGAAATGATCTGGTCACGGGTCTGCCGATAGGCGTCCATCTTGGCCGCGCGCGTCTCGCCAAGGCCGGTCGGGTCCATGATCGGCCAATAAAGCACATCCAGATGAAACACCCGCGTCAGCTCCAGCGCCCGGCGCTGGCTGGCTGGGCTAAGCGCGACGATCAGATCGAAGGATGACAGATCATCGCCCCACTGTTCCATCTCGTCAAAGCTGCGTGTGCGGTGCCGGGCCAGTTCGACCCCGATTTCCTTGCAGACCGTGATCGAGAAACCGTCGATCTCCATATCGCCCTTGACGCCGACGGACTGGACATAAGTATCTGACCCATAGAACTTTTTCATGATGCCTTCGGCCATTGGCGACCGAACGGCATTGTGATCGCAGCAAAAGAGCACCGATTGTGGAAGCTCTTCGGCCATCCGCTCTCAGCCCCCGAAATGCAGGACGCAGATCAGCGTGAACAGCCGCCGCGCCGTGTCGGTATCCACATTTGCCTTGCCCTCCAGCCGCTCTTCCAGAATGCGCGCGCCCTCGTTGTGGATGCCGCGTCGGGCCATGTCGATCGTCTCGATCTGCGCCGGAGGCAGGTTCTTCACGGCGTCGAAATAGCTTTCGCAGATCTGCCAGTAATCCTTGACCACCTGCCGGAACGGGCTCAGCGACAGATGGAACTCCGCCGCCGGCTGATCGTCCTGGGTGCGGATGTCGAACACCAACCGCTTGTCGCGGATCGACAGGCCAACCCGGTATGGCCCATCGGGTGCCACACGGTCATCGCGTTTCGGCAGCGCGAACGAATTTTCCTCGATCAGATCGAACATGGCGACCTTGCGCTCTTGCTCGATTTCGGGCGTTGGCGGCGGCAGGTTGGCGTCGTCCAACTCGATATGACAGATACGCGACATGGTCTCAGTGCTCGTTCAGATGGTTGAGGCGCGCAGTGACCGACAGGCCATGCGCCTCGAGGCTTTCGGAAATGGCCAGCGTCTCGGCGGCCGGGCCGATGGCGCGCAGGGCCGCCGGCGTCATGCGCGCCATCGTGGTCCGCGTGACGAAATCCATCACGCTCAGACCCGACGAAAACCGCGCCGAACGCGCCGTCGGCAGCACATGGTTCGGCCCGCCGACGTAATCGCCGATGGCCTCGGGCGTCCATGCCCCAAGGAAAATCGCCCCGGCATGGGGGATCTTGTCGGCCAGCCCCTCGGCATCCGCCACGCAGAGTTCCAGATGCTCCGGCGCGATGCGGTTGGCCAGGGCCGCGGCGCGGTCCATGTCCGGCACGGTGATGATCGCGCCATTGTCGCGCCAGCTTGCCCCGGCAATGTCGCGCCGTTCCAGCGTGTGCAGATACCGGGTGATCGCGGCCTCCACGGCCTTGCCCATCGCGGGATCGTCGGTGATCAGGATCGACTGCGCGCTTTCGTCATGTTCGGCCTGACTCAGCAGGTCCAGCGCGATCCAGTCGGGGTTGTTGTCGCGGTCCGCGATCACCAGGATTTCCGACGGCCCGGCGATCATGTCGATGCCGACCTTTCCGAACACCCGCCGCTTGGCCGCCGCGACATAGGCGTTGCCCGGCCCGGTGATCTTGTCGACGGCTGCGATACTTTCGGTGCCATAGGCCAGCGCGGCAATCGCCTGCGCCCCGCCCACGCGGTAAACCTCGTCCAC
>JALQUE010000234.1 GCA_023260815.1 Roseovarius sp. | reverse complement strand
GCAGAATCTGGGCCGCGTCACGGGCGTCTTCGGCAGCGGCGGTGAGCCGGTCCTGATGCCCCTCGCCGGACTTGGCAAGCTCGCGGGCTTCCCATTCGAGCCGCGCGATCGTTTCGCCGGCGTCGCGGTTCAGACCGGCCTCGCGGTCCATGTCGCGGGTCAGCTGTTCGATCCGGCCCTGAAGGGTTTCGATCCGGGCGCGGGCGTTTTCCTCTTGTTCATTGAGGGTATCGCGGTGGACCTGAAGGCGCTGCAGGATCGCGGCGGCAATCGCCTCTTCCTCGCGGCGGGGGGGCAGGGCATCGTCGGCGGCGGCGCGGGCCTTGGCGGCGGCACGCGCAGCGGCTTCGGCCTGAGCGGCGGCGGAGGTGCGATCACGCAGTTCCTGTTCGGCCCGCGCGCGGGATTCATCGGCCTCTTTCCAGCGCCGATAGAGCAGCAGCCCTTCGGCAAGGCGCAATTCGTCACCGATGGCGCGGTAACGGGCGGCCTGCCGGGCCTGCCGGGCCAGTTGCGCAAGCTGATTGGCCAGCTGTTCGATCACGTCATCGACACGCGCAAGATTTTGTTCGGCGCCGCGGAGTTTGAGTTCGGCCTCGTGCCGGCGCTGATAGAGACCCGATATGCCCGCCGCCTCTTCGAGGATGCGGCGGCGCGATTTCGGCTTGGCGTTGATCAACTCGGAAATCTGGCCCTGACGCACCAGAGCGGGCGAATGTGCCCCGGTCGAGGCGTCGGCAAAGAGCATCTGCACATCACGCGCGCGCACGTCCTTGCCGTTGACCTTGTAGGCGCTGCCCACGTCGCGGGTGATGCGGCGCACGATTTCAAGGTGATCGCTGTCGTTGAAACCCGAGGGCGCGAGGCGGTCGGAATTGTCGATATGGATCGACACTTCGGCAAAGTTGCGCGCCGAGCGCGAGGCGGCGCCGGCAAAGATCACATCCTCCATCCCGCCGCCGCGCATCGCCGTCGGGCGATTTTCGCCCATCACCCAGCGCAGCGCCTCGAGCAGGTTCGACTTGCCACAGCCATTCGGCCCCACCACCCCGGTCAGACCATGCTTGATATGCAGGTCGGTCGGGTCGACGAAGCTTTTGAAGCCGGTCAGTCTGAGTTTGCTGAACTGCAAGGGCACCTCGGGGGATGATTCCGCGATATCGGGTAAATGTGAGGGGCGGTTGCTGCTTCTGTCAACGGCAAACCCCACGATATGGGTGACAAGAGGCGGTTATCCACAAGATATATGCCTCAAGCAGCAGATTTTTGCCACAAGGCGATCAGCCAGAGGCCAAGCCCGTTGCGCGCGGAGGAATGGCGCGGACGGGCGCGCAGCGGTCGGAATCGTTCTTGACGGAAAAGAGCGGCGCGGTCATACCAAGGGCTGCATGGTTCCCACTTAATGGTGCAAAGCATCAGGGATGAAACAGGGAATGACGTGACGGCGGACCCATGTCGGGCGCCCAGTCGTCAGCCGCCCCCGCGACTGTATGCGGAGAGCGGGCATCATTTTGCCACTGGGATTTTCCCGGGAAGGCCGATGCCCGCAGAGACCCGCAAGCCAGGAGACCGGCCATGCAACGGGCGTTCACGCCCGGCCCACAAACAACGGACGGGGTGTGCCGTTGAGGGACCGAGACAGGCGCAATGCGTCTGGCGGACCTTCGGACGTTACCCCCCCTTCAGCAAAGACCCGAAGGGGACAGACATGAAGAGATACATCACCATCGCCGCGGCCTTGCTTGCCGCCACGCCTGCCTTGGCCCACCACCCGATGGCCGGACAACCCATGGACACCTTTGTGCAGGGTCTCATGTCCGGTTTCGGGCATCCGGTTCTGGGCTTCGATCATCTGTTTTTCGTCATTGCCATGGGTGTTGCGGCGCTGTTCACCACCCGCCGCCTGATGGCGCCTGCGGCCTATGTCGCCGCCATGCTGGCGGGCTGCGGCCTGATGTATGCCGGCATCGGCATGCCGGTGAAGGAAGCGATGATCGCGGTGTCGCTGCTGGCGCTTGGCGGTATTGTGCTGTCCGGTCGCGCCTTGGGCGCGGGCACGGCGGTGGCGCTGTTCGCAGCGTTCGGCCTGTTCCACGGATCGGCCTTTGGCGACAGCATCGCGGCACAGGAAGGCGGCGTGAATGCGGCCGTGCTGACCGGCTATCTGATCGGTCTGGGCGTGATCCAGTATGCCGTTGCGATTGCCGCAGGCTGGGCGGCTGAAAAGGTGCTTGGCGCGACCGAGGCGGCGTCGGTGAATGCCCGTCTTGTCGGCGCGATGGTTGCCGGTGTCGGCGTGTTCCTCTGCCTCGAGATCGCGGAAGGCCCGCTGCTGGGCCTGATCGCCGGCTGACAAGGATGTGCCACGGGCGGGCGTGGGCCTTGATCGGTCCGCACCTGCCCGGACCCGTTTGATGAGAGAGCCATGCCGCGCAGCGCGATCCTTTTGGCGACAGGTCTGTTTCTGGGGGTCGGGCTGGGGTTTGTGCTGGGGGCCGGGAGCACGCCGCAGGCGGTGCCCGAGAGTGTGCCAGAGGCGGCGGTGGACATCGCGCATGATCACACCGCCCATGATCATGGGCACGGCGGGAGCCACGATCACGCGGCACTCACCGAGGTTGGGGACATGGCGCCAACCATGACGCTGAGCCTGTATCCCGACGGGCCACAAAGCCGGACCCTGCATATCGGTGTGACCGGTTTCACCTTTCATCCCGAGGGGGTGAACGGGCCGCACATACCGGGCCACGGTCACGCGCATGTCTATGTCAACGGGGTCAAGATGCCCCGCGCCTACAGTCCCTGGGTGCAGCTTCTGGCGCTGCCGAAAGGGACACATGAGATCCGCGTCACGTTGAACGCGAACGACCATTCACAGCTGGCCCGCAACGGCCAGCCCATCGAGGCCACCACAAGGGTGGTGATCGACTGAGCGCAAATCGCGCATCCCCGTATGTCAAGGAGAGACCCTGATGCCCGCCAAGATTCCCGCAACGGTCGTGACCGGTTTCCTAGGGGCCGGCAAGACCACCCTGATCCGGCACATGCTGGAGAACGCCAACGGCAAGCGCATCGCGCTGATCATCAATGAATTCGGTGATCTTGGCGTCGATGGCGGCATCCTCAAGGGGTGCGGCATCGAGGGCTGCGCCGAAGAGGATGTGATGGAATTGAGCAATGGCTGCATCTGCTGCACCGTGGCCGATGATTTCATTCCCACCATGCAAAAGCTGCTGGACCGGGAAAACGCGCCCGATCACATCGTGATCGAGACCAGCGGGCTGGCATTGCCGCAGCCCTTGGTGCGGGCGTTCAACTGGCCCGAGATTTCCACCCGCGTGACGGTGGATGGCGTGGTGACCGTCGTCGATGGCAAGGCCGTGACCGAGGGACGTTTCGCGCATGATGTGGCCGCCGTGGACGCGCAGCGCGCACAGGACGAAAACCTGGACCACGAAACGCCGCTGTCCGAGCTGTTCGCCGATCAGGTGGCCTGCGCCGACATGATCGTGGTGAACAAGGCCGATCTTCTGGACGAGGCCGAGGCCGCCGATCTGGTCGACACGCTGCGCCGCGACAGCCGTGACGGGGTTCAGGTGGTCAAGGCAACGATGGGGGCGCTGCCGCTGGATGTTCTGTTGGGCCAAGGTGTGGGCGCCGAGACCGATATGGACGCCCGCCACGAGATCCACCATCACCACGGCCATGACGACGATCATGACGATCATCACGACGATCACGATCATGATCATGATCACGATCACGATCATCACCACCATGAGCATGACCACGACGCGTTCGAATCCTTTGTCGTGACCCGTCCCGAGATTGCCGATCCGACCCGTTTCGCAGCACAGGTGGCCGAGGTGATCCGCGCGCATGATATCCTGCGCCTCAAGGGGTTTGCCGCGGTCGAGGGCAAGCCGATGCGCCTGACGGTGCAGGCCGTGGGGCCACGGGTGGACAGCTATTTCGACCGGCCCTTCGGCACCGAGGCGCGCGAAACACGGCTGGTGGTGATCGGTCAGGCGGGGCTTGACCGGGGCGCGATCGAACGGGCGCTGTCGGCCTGATGCTGAGTGTCGAGCCGGGTGATCCGCGCGCGCCCGGCCCGCGTGCCCTGCTGGAGGCCAGCCATGCTCTGATGCATGCGCTGTTCCCGGCTGAAGAGTGCTATGGCTTGCCCATCGACGATCTGTGCGGCGAGGATGTGGCGTTTTTCACCGCGCGAGCGGTTCGTGACACGGCGATCCTCGGGGTCGGGGCACTGGCGATCCGGCCCGGCTATGGCGAGGTGAAGGCGATGTTCACGGCACCCGACGCCCGGGAACAGGGTGTCGGCGCGTCGCTGCTGCGGCGGATCGAGGACGAGGCGCGCGCCCGCGCCCTGCCCTGTCTGCGGCTGGAAACCGGCAAGGGACTGGACGCGGCGATGCGGCTCTACCGGCGGCACGGGTTTGCACCCTGCGGGATTTTCGGCGACTACCGGCCCAACGAAACCAGCGTGTACATGGAAAAACCACTGAACGAGGGCTGATACGATCCCGTTCAGCGCCCCCGAGACAGGCGGAGCGACCGCCGCAACAGAAAGGCCCAAGACAGATGCATCTGCTCGCTGCGACCCCCGGCTCGATCGACGATGGGAAAGAACCGGTCGATCTGGGCCAAAGCCCGGCGGATGTGATTTTCATCTCGGCCGCCGATACCGAATTGGCGGCGCTGAGCACGGCGCGCGCAGAAATGGCGGCGCCCCCCGGTCTGCGGCTGGCCAACCTGACGCATCTGCAACACCCGATGTCGGTCGATCTGCATCTGGATAATTGCGCCACTCGGTCACGCCTCGTGATCGCGAGGGTTCTGGGTGGCGTGGGCTACTGGAAATACGGTGCCGAACAATATGCCGCCCGCTGTGCCGAAGCCGGCGTGCCGCTGGCGCTGTTGCCCGGTGATGACAAGCCCGATGCCGAATTGCGCGACCTGTCGACGGTCAAGGATGAAGATTACGATGCGCTGTGGGGCTATCTGGTGGAAGGCGGGCCAGAGAACGCGGCCAATTTCCTGAGCTATGCAAAGGCCATGCTGGACGGTGGCGCGCGACCCGAGGCGGCACGGCCCCTGCTGCGCGCGGGCGTCTATTGGCCCGGTGCGGGTGTCGCCGATCTGGCGGCGGCGCAGACCAATTGGCAGACAGGCGCGCCGGTGGTGCCGCTGGTCTTTTACCGGGCGCTGGTGCAGGGCGCGGGGCTTAATCCCATCAACCGGCTGGTGAAATCGCTGGTGCGGGCGGGTTTGAACCCGCTTCCGGTATTTGTCGCCTCTCTCAAGGATCCGGTGTCGGTGGCGACGCTGGAGCATCTGTTCACACAAGCGCCACCGTCGGTGATCCTGAATTGCACCTCGTTCGCGGTGGGATCGCCCCATGAGGGCGACACAGGCCCGGCAAACCCACTGACGATGCCAGCCGCCGAGGGCGCGCCGGTGTTTCAGGTGGTTCTGGCGGGATCGAGCGAAGAGGCCTGGGCCGAGGGCTTGAGCGGGCTGTCGGCACGCGACATCGCGATGAACGTGGCCTTGCCCGAGGTGGATGGCCGGATCCTGAGCCGGGCGGTCAGCTTCAAGGGCGAGGCGTTCTTTGACGAGGCCACCGAATGCCCCATCGCCACCTATCGCGCGCAGGGCGACCGGGTGGAATTCGTGGCGGCGCTGGCGCGCAACTGGGCCGATTTGCGCGGCACGCCCGAGGGGCAGCGCAAGGTGGCGTTGGTTCTGGCGAACTACCCCAACAAGGACGGGCGGCTGGCCAATGGCGTGGGTCTCGATACACCGGCGGGCACGGTGCATGTGCTGCGCCTGCTGGCTGAAGCCGGATACCGGGTGACGGACGCCCCCGAGGACAGCGATGCGCTGATGCGCGCGGTGATGGCGGGGCCGACCAATTGGTTGACCGACCGGGCCGAGCGCCGGGGCGGTGTGCAGCTGTCGATGGCCGAGTATCAGATCGTCTATGGGCAGCTGCCTTGGGCGTTGCGCGAGGCGATGGAACGGCGGTGGGGCGCGCCCGAGGCCGATCCCTTCTACATCCCCGGCGAGGTGGATTGCGGGCATTTCGCGCTGTCGGTTCTGGAATTCGGTCATGTCGTGGTGGGTGTGCAACCGGCGCGCGGTTACAATATCGACCCGACCGACACCTATCACTCCCCCGATCTGGTCCCGCCGCATAACTATCTGGCGTTCTATATCTGGCTGCGCCACCAGTTCGGCGCGCAGGCGATCGTGCATATGGGAAAGCATGGCAATCTGGAATGGCTACCGGGCAAGGCTGTGGCCCTGTCGGCGGAATGCTGGCCCGAGGCGGTGCTTGGGCCGATGCCGCATGTCTATCCGTTCATCGTCAACGATCCCGGCGAGGGCACACAAGCCAAGCGGCGCGCGCAGGCGGTGATCGTGGATCACCTGACCCCGCCCCTGACCCGCGCCGAAACCTATGGGCCGCTGCGCGATCTGGAGGCGCTGGTCGATGAATATTACGAGGCGGCGGGTGTCGATCCACGACGGATCGCCCATCTGCGACGCGAGATCCTGAGCCTGAGCGCCACCACCGGGCTGGACAAGGATGTCGGCCTGACCGGCGAGGACGAAGACAGCGATCTGGCCCGGCTGGACGCCTATCTGTGCGAGTTGAAAGAGGCGCAGATCCGCGACGGGCTGCATGTGTTCGGCCAGTCGCCCGAAGGACGGCTGGAGCGCGATCTGACAATCGCGCTGCTGCGGGTGCCGCGTGGGCAGGGCAAGGGGGGCGATGCGTCGATCATCCGGGCGCTGGCAGAAGATCTGGAGCTGGGCTTCGATCCGCTGGAATGTGACATGGCCACGCGTTGGGACGGGCCACGGCCGCAGGTGCTGACCGGGCTGGCCGAGGGCGCATGGCGCAGCGCGGGCGACACGGTGGAGCGGCTCGAGGCGCTGGCGGCCCGGCTGCTGGAGGGCGAGGCGCGCCCGCAAGGGCCGCAAAGCGGCGCGGTCATGGCGCA
>JALQUE010000204.1 GCA_023260815.1 Roseovarius sp. | reverse complement strand
TCACAGATCAGCGCTCACGGGAATCCTGAATCAGAAACACCGCAACACGCTCTAAACAAGCCCAAGCCGGTTCCACTTGCATGCCAGTGTACCGGAGAATTCTCTGCATCACGGGCTTGCCACGCATCGCCTCTCCCGTCTTTCAGCGTGCCCTCACGTCACGCCTTCTGGACAAGCCGATGTCACCGCTTACCTTGCACTTGACCAACGTCTGAGCGGGGCTTGCGCATGAAACTGACCATCGACGGCACCGACCACGATCTGGATATCGAAGCCGAGATGCCGCTGTTGTGGGTCTTGCGGGATGAACTGGGCCTGACCGGTGTGAAATACGGCTGCGGGATCGCCCAATGCGGCGCCTGCACGGTGCATATCGACGGGCAGGCCGTGCGCTCCTGTCAGGTCGCCGTCGGCGATGTCTGGGGCGCTGTCACCACCATTCACGGGCTTGGCGATCCTGAGGCGCTGCACGCCGTGCAAGCGGCATGGATCGCGCATCAGGTGGCGCAATGCGGCTATTGCCAGTCGGGTCAGATCATGCAGGCCGCAGCCCTTCTGGCAACGACACCCGCGCCCACGGATGCCGATATCGACGACGCGCTGAGCGGCAACCTGTGTCGGTGCGGCACCTACCCGCGCATCCGGGCCGCCGTGAAATCCGCCGCCACCACGCTGGCAGAGGCCCGCGAATGAGCCGCGCCGCAAAGATCGCGCGCCGAACCTTCCTGATCGGCTCGGCGGCAGTTGCGGGCGGTGTGGCCTTTGGGGTGATCCTCTATCGCCGCCCGCATGAGAACCCGTTGCTCGGTAAACTAGATACCGGGCAGGCGGCCCTCACCCCTTATGTGCTCATCAAACCGGACGGGATAACTTTGATCACGCCGCGCGTGGACCTGGGCCAAGGCGCCTATCATCTGCAAGCCGCCCTGATCGCCGAGGAACTCGATGTGGCGCTGGATCGCGTCAGCGTCGATCCCGGCCCGCCCGATCCGGCCTATTACAACACGGCCCTTGCAGCCGACGCAGCCCCGTTTCCGGCCACCGATGACGGCTTTCTGGCCCAGACCACCCGCGCGGTGATGGACGCGCCGATGAAATTCATGGGCATCCAGATCACCGGCGGATCGACCACCGTGCCCGACGCGTGGACGAAACTGCGCCATGCCGGCGCGGTGGCGCGCGAAACGCTGAAAGCCGCCGCCGAGGCGCAGACCGGCACGCAACGATCCGCGATGACGACCGAAAACGGCGCAGTGATCCTGCCCGATGGCAGCCGCCTACCCTATACCGATCTGGCCACACAGGCCGCGCGCATCCCCCCAGTGACCGATGTCACCCTGCGCGCCCCGTCCGAATGGCGCCTGATCGGTAAGGACATGCAGCGCCTTGATATCGTGGCCAAATCCACGGGTACGCAAGAATATGGCATCGATCTGCTTTTGGACGACATGCTTTATGCCGCCGTGCGCACCAATCCGCGTCAGGGCGGCGCGATGATGGCGCATGACGCAACCGACGCCAAAACCATGCGCGGCGTGCAGCAGATCGTGCCGATCACAGGTGGCGTCGGTGTTCTGGCCGACAACAGCTGGCGCGCGATGCAGGCCGTTCGCGCCATCAAGATCGATTGGGGCCCCGCCCCCTACCCGCCCGAGATGGACGCCCATTGGCAGGCGCTCTCCGACAGTTTCATCGACGACCGGATCGACAGCCGCAACCGCGACGATGGCGATGTCGAGGCCGCTTTCGCCGTGGACACACCCATCACGGCAGAGTACCGCGCGCCCTATCTCGCCCATGCGCCGCTGGAGCCTGTCAACGCCACCGTGCGCGTGACACCCGAACGGGTCGATGTCTGGACGGCCACGCAGATCCCCCGCTTTGTCCAGACCCATGTCGCCGATATCACCGGCCATGACCGCGACGCCGTGCATGTCCATGTGCTGATGGCGGGTGGCAGCTTTGGTCACCGGCTCGAGGATCTTGTGGTGCGGCAGGCCACCGAACTCGCCCTGGCCGCAGCTGGCAGGCCGGTGAAACTCACGCTCTCCCGCGAAGAGGACATGGCCCACGATTACCCCCGCCAGATCGCAATGGCGCGCGGACGCGGCGCCGTGGCTGACGGCCGTGTTGTGGCCTGCGATCTGGGCATCGCCATGCCTTCGGTGCTTGCGTCGCAGATGGGGCGGCTCGGCCTGCCCGCAATGGGCCCGGACCTGCAGATCGTGGCGGGCGCATGGGATCAGCCTTTTGCGATCCCCGATTACCGCGTCACCGGCTACCGCGCGCCCGCATTGGCCCCGATCAGCTCGTGGCGCTCTGTCGGTGCATCGACCAACGGGTTTTTCCACGACAGCTTTCTGGACGAGCTCATCCACGCCGCCGGGGCCGACCCTCTGGAGGAACGGCTGCGCCTGTGCCATCACGCGCCCTCGCGCAGCGTGCTCGAGGCGGTGGGCGAGATGTCTGGCTGGGGCACCCCCATGCCCGAAGGGCGCGGGCGCGGCGTCGCATATTGCCTGTCCTTCGGCGTCCCTTGCGCCGAGGTGGTCGAGGTCACCGCGACAGAAAACGGCATCCGCATCGATGCGGTCTTTGTCGCCGCCGAAGTGGGCCGCGTGATCGACCCGGTCAATTTCGAAAATCAGGTGCAGGGCGGCGTGATCTGGGGGCTTGGCCACGCCATCATGGCCGAAACCACCTTTGCCGACGGCCAGACCGAACAGCGCAATTTCGACAGCTTCCCGTTTCTGAGGCAATACCAATGCCCCGCAATCACCGTGCGCGGGTTGGAAAATGACACCGCGGTGCGCGGCATCGGCGAACCGCCGGTCCCGCCCGCGGCACCCGCGCTGGCCAATGCGATCTTCAACGCCATAGGGCAGCGCCTGCGCGAAATGCCGTTCAACCGTCATATCGATTTCGTTTGACGTCAGGGACTTGCCCTTGCCCCCGCGCGGTGCTTCATGGTGTCCATGCAGCACCCGGTCACCACCTTCGCCCTGTTGGGCCTCTGCGCCATTGCCGGCTTTGTTGGGCAATGGGCCGGGCTTCCGCTGCCGTTCCTGATTGGCCCCCTGCTGGTCAGCGCGACACTCGCCACCGCCCTGCCCCTGCATCTGCCCGACGGATATGTCTTTCCGAATTGGCTTCGGGTGACGTTCATCACGGTGATCGGGCTGATAATCGGCGCGCAGGTCACCGCCGACCTGTTCCAGACATTGCCCCGCTTGGGTGTCAGCTTTGCTGCACTGGCGCTGTTCGTGGTGCTGTCGCATGGCTTCAACTACGCCGTCTTCCGCCGCCTCGGGGGGTATGACCGCGCGACGGCCTTCTATTCCGCCTCTCCCGGTGGCCTCTTCGAAGCGCTCGCCATGGGCGAAGAGGCCGGCGCCGATCCGGCCCGGCTGACCCTGCAGCAATTCCTTCGGGTCATTCTGGTGGTGACATTGATGCCCATCGGACTGTCTCTCTGGATGGGGGCGCCGGTCGGCAGTTCAAGCGGCATGACCTTTGCGCGTGACGATGTGCCGTGGTCCAGCCTGCCTTTGATTGCGCTGGCCGGTCTTGCCGGTATCGGTGGCGGGCATCTGCTGCGCCTGCCCGCGCGACAACTGACCGGGCCGATGGCCGCTGCGGCGGCCCTGTCGATCAGCGGGCTTTACCATATCGACATGCCGCAATGGCTGGTGAACCTTGCGCAGATCGTGGTCGGCACGGCGCTTGGCATGCGCTTTACCGGGCTTGGGCCTGCGGTGATCCTGCGCGGCGCGCGGCTTTCGCTCATCTCGGTCGGCGGGATGCTGTTGCTTGCCGCCGCCTTTGCCGAGGCTCTGCATCTCTTCATGGGAGAGCCGTTCGATGTCATGCTGATCAGCTTCGCACCCGGCGGCGTCACGGAAATGGCGCTTGTCGCCTTGTCGCTGCAAGCCAACCCGGCGCTCGTGACGCTGCATCACATCTGGCGCATCCTTGTCACCGTGATCGGACTTGCCCTCACCGGGCGGCTATTGCGGCGCTACCTTTGACACAGGGCGTGGGCTGGGATATCTGAACACATGTTCATTTAACCCGAGCGGAGAGCCCCCGAATGCGCATTGATCAAACCGCAGCCATCATCACCGGGGGCGCCTCGGGCCTGGGCGAAGCGACCGCCCGCCATTTTCGCAAGCACGGCGCACAGGTCACCATCCTCGACCGTGATGCGCAGCGCGGCGCCGCCACAGCCAAGGATATCGGCGCGACATTCGTCGAAACGGACGTGACCGATGAGGCATCGGTCGCCCATGCCATCGCCACCGCCAAGGCCCATATGGGGCAGATCACGGCGGCCGTGAACTGCGCGGGGATCGCCACTGGCGAAAAGACCCTCGGCAAGAACGGTCCGCATGATCTGGCGGCGTTTCGGCGCACCGTCGACATCAACCTGATCGGCAGCTTCAACGTCGCCCGCCTTGCCGCCGCCGAGATTGCAGGGAACGATCCCGGCCCGCATGGCGCGCGCGGCGTCATCATCAACACAGCCTCGATCGCCGCCTTCGATGGCCAGAAAGGTCAGGCGGCCTATGCCGCCTCCAAGGGCGGTATCGTCGGCCTCAGTCTGCCAATGGCGCGCGATCTGGCGCGTGAGGGGATTCGCGTCATGGCCATCGCGCCGGGGATTTTCCTCACTCCGATGATGCAAGGCTTGCCGCAGGAGGTGCAGGATCAATTGGCGCAGGATGTGACCTTTCCCAAGCGTCTTGGCGATCCGGCGGAATATGCAGCACTCGCGCGGTTCATCGTGGAATGCGACTACCTCAATGGCGACGTGATCCGCCTTGACGGCGCTCTGCGCATGCAGTGACAGCCGCCCCGGTCAAATCGCGCCTTCGGTCTCGATATTCAACTCTTCGCCGCAATGTTTGCAGTGGATTGCATCCAAATCATGCTTGAGAAGCCCGCAATTGGGGCATTTGTGCTTGACCTTGGCTGGCGAAAAGATCGCCCTGACCAGCTGCAGGAACAGGCCCACCCCCACCACCATGATCCCGACCGATAGCAAGCGGCCCGTCGTGGTCGTCATGGCGATATCGCCGAACCCGGTAGTGGTCAGTGTCGCGACGGTGAAATACAGAGCATCGACATAGGTGTTCAGCCCCGGCTCATCTCCACCGCGCAGCGCATAGACCAATGCCGTCATCGCAAAGATGAACACCGTCAGGTTCATGGCGGCGATGATGGTGTCCTCGTGCCGGCGGAAGAACAGCACATCGCGGCGCAGATCGCTTAGCAGGTGATAGGAATGGATCAGCCGCAGGGACCGCAGCACCCGCAACACAGCCAGACCCTGACCCACAAACGGCGCGGCGACCAGCGACGCCAGCACCACGATATCCACCATGATATAGACCCGCCGCAGCAACTTGATCCGATCGCTCGAAATCCAGAACCTCGATCCCAGATCCAACGCGATCAGCAGACCGATCACGATATCAGCTGCCAGAATCCAGGGCGCGAACGTCATCGAGGCCGTGGCAAGGAAGAACAGGATTGTGCCGAAATCAAAAATCAGCAGCCCATAACGGAACCGTGTGGCACGCTTGCTGCGGCCTTCGTACAGCAGCCTGACCTTATCCTGAAGTGATCTGTTTTCCGTCATGACAGCACCGACGTTATACCGACGCGATACCGACGCAAGACCGACAGCCGAAATCAGCCGATATTTTCGGCTTTTTCCTCAAGCGCCATCCACTCGTCCTCGGCGGCGCTCAACGCGGCCTGACGGCTCGTCAAAGCCTCGGTCGCCTTTTGGAACTTGACCGGTTCACGGGTGAAAAGCTGCGGATCGGCCAGCAAGGTTTCCAGCTTGGCAATCTCGGCCTCCAGGCGTGCGATCTCGTCAGGCAACACCTCCAAACGGTGCTTTTCAGTAAAGGACAACTTGGATTTGACGGTGTTCTGGGGGGGCGACGTATCCGGCTTGGACGTTGTTTTTACGGACTTTTTCTGCCCCACCGGATTGTCTGTCTGCGCCATCGCCTCGGCGCGTTGCGCGCGATAGTCGGACCATCCGCCAGCATAAACCGTGGCGTTTCCGTCGCCTTCCATGGCAATGGTGGTGGTGGCCACACGGTCCAGAAAATCCCGGTCGTGACTGACCAGAAGAACCGTACCATCGTAATCGTCCAGCAGTTCCTGCAACAGATCCAGCGTTTCGATGTCCAGAGCGTTGGTCGGTTCGTCCAGCACCAGAAGATTGCTTTCCCGCGCCAGCCGCGAGGCCAGCAGCAACC
>JALQUE010000177.1 GCA_023260815.1 Roseovarius sp. | reverse complement strand
CTCTGGACCCGCGATATCGCGCGGGCCGAGCGCGTCGGCGACCGGATCGAAACCGGTACTGTTTTCATGAACCGCGCCGATTACCTTGATCCGGGCCTGTGCTGGACCGGCTGCAAGAACACGGGCCGAGGCGGCGGTTTGTCCGTCATCGGCTATCACAACCTGACCCGACCGAAATCCTATCATCTCAAGAAGGTGACGACATGAGCCCCACCGCAAACTGGTCTTACCCTACCGCAATCCGCTTTGGTGCAGGCCGCATCAAGGAACTGGCCGAGGCCTGCAAGGCCGCCGGTATCCAGCGCCCTCTTCTGGTGACTGACCGGGGGCTGGCGGCGCTGCCTGTGACGCAAACCGCCCTTGATGTGCTTGAGGCGGCGGGCATGGGCCGCGCGCTTTTCGCGGATGTGGACCCGAACCCGAACGAGATCAACCTGGTTGCCGGTGTCGCGGCCTTCCGCGAGGGTGGGCATGACGGCGTTGTGGCCTTTGGCGGCGGCTCGGGGCTGGATCTTGGCAAGATGGTGGCTTTCATGGCAGGGCAAACGCGCCCGGTCTGGGATTTCGAGGATATCGGCGATTGGTGGACCCGTGCGGATGCCGCTGCGATCTATCCCAATGTCGCGGTGCCCACGACTGCCGGGACCGGCTCGGAGGTGGGGCGCGCCAGTGTGCTGACCAATTCGCAGACCCAGGAAAAGAAGATCATCTTCCATCCCAAGGTGCTGCCATCGGTGGTGATTGCCGACCCTGAGCTGACCGTGGGGATGCCGGCCTTTATCACCGCTGGCACCGGGCTTGATGCGTTTGCCCATTGTGTCGAAGCGTTTTCGAGCCCGCATTACCACCCGATGAGCCAGGGGATTGCGGTCGAGGGGATGCGTCTGGTGATCCAGAACCTGCCCAGGGCCTACGCCACGCCCGACGACATGGACGCGCGCGCGAACATGATGTCGGCGGCCATGATGGGGGCCACCGCGTTCCAGAAGGGGCTGGGGGCGATCCATGCGCTGAGCCATCCGATTGGGGCGATGCATCACACGCATCATGGCACCACGAATGCGGTCTGCATGCCCGCCGTTCTGCGTTTGAATGCCGAAGCGATCCGCGACCGGTTTGATGCGGTAGGCGGTTATCTGGGTGTCGACGGCGGGTTTGAGGGATTTTGCGCTTTCGTTGACGGTTTCAACGAAGGGTTCGGCATTCCCAAGCGTTTGTCAGGGCTTGGCGTGAGTGACCCGGATATCGACCGGTTGGTCAAGGGCGCGCTGAGCGATCCAAGCTGCGGGGGCAACCCTGTCGCACTGAACGCAGAAAACACGCGCGCCTTGTTCGAAGCCGTGCTCTGACGCTGTTTTGAGGTTCGGCCGCACTGGCAGGCACGCGTAAGTGCCTGCCAAAAGACGCGTTGGCCGGACATGTCCGCAACATGTTTTGATCGGGCGGCTGGCTGGCGTTGGTCCGATAATGTGCGGTCAGAGGTTTTCGGCAATCAGGATTTCCGTCCTGATCCGTTCTTGGGACGCCAGCGTGGCGCGGTTTTCACATTTTGCGCGCAGGATGCGCACGGCGCTGCGGACAAGGTGGCCGGGATCCTGATGAATGACCGCGTCGATCTCGCCTTTGCGCAGGGCGTGTTCGGTGGAGGGCGTGCGCTCGTGTGCGATGGTCACACGTCCATTGGTGGCGTTCAACACGCGGGCGACTTCGATCGGGATGCGCGCTTCGGCCCCCATGAAATAGAGGCCAACGACATCGTCATGGGCCTGCAGGGCATTGCGCAGAACATGCTGCGCCCGCCCCGGATCGCCGTGGGTTTCCAGCGTCGGCAGAGTCGTCAGGTGCGGGTAATTGCGATGGATGACCGCGTCGAACCCCAGCCGCCGTTCCAGACTGTCGCGGGATTGGGTCGTTTCGGTCAGCACGATGATCGACCCTTGGACAGGCCCTAGAAACCGCGCGAGAAGCCGCCCTGCCGTCGATCCCGCCGCGCGGTTGTCGATCCCCACGAAATCGCCTCCGCCGAAGGAGTGTTGATTGGCGACAAAGGGAACCGTCCTGATGCCGCGTTCCTGCATCCGCAGAAGTGCGTCACGGATTTGCGGGGTTTCTGGGGCCATGATGGCGATCCCGTCGATCTCGTCGGGGGTCAGACGTGACAGGACGCGCGCGGATTTGTGCGGGTCATGATCGTCAAGGCGAATTACATTGGCTTCGACCATTTCGGCACGGCCCGCCGTGTCGAATTCACGAATTCGTTCGATGATCTCGTCAAGGAATTCATCGCCGGAGCGCGGCAGGGCAAAAGCGAACCTGTACCCCCGTTGGCGGGCCAATGTGGCCGCGACTTGATTGCGCTGAAACCCCAGCCGTTCAATGGCGTCATTGACGGCTTCAACGGTTTTTTGGCGCACGCCCGCCCGCCCGTTGAGCACCCGATCCACCGTGGCAAGGCTGACGCCGGCAGCCTTTGCAAGATCTTTGGTGGTTGGGCGCATCGTGGTGAACATCCATGTTTCAAGTGGTTTGAGGAGGATTATCGCGCAGATTTTGGGCAAGGGCAATCGCATTTGAGGTGCGTACCTCAGAATTTACTTGATATGAGGTGCGCACCTCATTTACCACTTCCAGCAGTCGAGTCGCGGCAGGAGGGCCGTGATGGACCAACTGGGAGGATTTCCAAATGAAGACGAAACATCTGATGTCGGCTGCCGTCTCTGCGTTGATCGCAGGGGGCGCCGCCACGTCCGCGACCGCCGAAGATCTGACGCTGTGCTGGGCCGCATGGGATCCCGCAAACGCGCTTGTCGAACTGTCCAAGGATTTCGAGGCACAGTCCGGCCATACGATGAACTTCGAGTTCGTGCCATGGACGTCATTTGCCGACCGCATGCTGAATGAATTGAATTCGGGCGGCAAACTGTGCGACCTGATGATCGGCGACAGCCAGTGGATCGGGGGCGGCGCCGAGAATGGTCATTACGTCAAGCTGAACGACTTTTTTGATGCCAACAACATCGACATGGCCGATTTCATCCCCGCAACCGTCACCGGTTACGCGGAATGGCCTAAAAATACCCCCAATTACTATGCGCTGCCGGCGTTTGGCGACGTGGTTGGCTGGACCTATCGCAAGGATTGGTTCGAGCGCCCCGAGATCGCGGCCGAGTTCAAGGAAAAATACGGTCGTGACCTTGGCGTTCCGGCCAGTCTGGAAGACCTGAAGGACATCGCGCAGTTTTTCCAGGGCCGTGAGATTGATGGCACAACCGTCTATGGCGCGGCGATCTATACCGAGCGTGGCTCGGAGGGGATCACCATGGGGGTGACCAATGCGCTTTATAACTATGGCTTCCTCTATGAGAACCCCGACAAGCCGTATGATCTGGACGGGTTCGTGAATTCCGAAGGCGCTGTCGCCGGGCTGGAATTCTACAAGGAGCTGTACGACACCGCGACGCCTCCGGGGTCGTCGAACTGGTATATGGGCGAGAATATTGACGCCTATAAATCAGGGCAGGTGGCGTTGCAGATGAACTTTGCCTTCATTTGGCCCGGGGTTGAGGCCGATCCGAATGTCGGCGGCGGCAAGTCCGGCTATTTCCCCAACCCGGCGGGTCCGGCGGGGCAGTATGCCCAGCTGGGCGGTCAGGGCATTTCGGTTGTGGCCTATTCCGACAAGCAGGATGCGGCCCTTGAGTATATCCAGTGGTTCGCGCAGCCAGGGGTTCAGGCCCGCTGGTGGGAGCTGGGAGGATACTCGGCGCTGCGCGCGGTGGTCGAAGATCCGGGCTTTGCGGCAAGTCAGCCTTATGCGCAGACTTTCCTCGATAGCATGGCCATCGTGAAGGATTTCTGGGCCGAGCCTGCCTATGCTGATCTGCTGCTGCCGATGCAGGAACGGATCCACAACTTCGTGATCGCGGGCGAAGGCACTGCACAAGAGGCTTTGGACGGGCTGGTGCGCGACTGGACCGAAGTCTTCGAGGACGAAGGC
>JALQUE010000140.1 GCA_023260815.1 Roseovarius sp. | reverse complement strand
GCCGCCGCCCAGATCCTCGGCACTGACCACCTCGCCCGTCGCGGCCTTGACCAGCGGCGGGCCGGCAAGGAAGATCGTGCCCTGCTCCTTGACGATGATCGTCACATCCGACATCGCCGGCACATAGGCGCCGCCCGCCGTACACGAGCCCATCACCACCGCGATCTGCGCGATGCCCTTGGCGCTCATCCGGGCCTGATTGTAGAAGATGCGCCCGAAATGATCGCGGTCGGGAAAGACCTCGTCCTGATTGGGTAGGTTCGCCCCGCCGCTATCCACCAGATAGATGCAGGGCAGATTGCATTCCTCGGCGATCTCCTGGGCGCGCAGATGTTTCTTGACGGTCATCGGATAGTACGTGCCGCCCTTCACCGTGGCGTCGTTGCACAGGATCATGCAATCAAGGCCCTGCACCCGGCCCACCCCCGCGATCACCCCCGCGCAGGGGGCCGCGCCCTCATACATGCCATGCGCCGCCGTGGCCCCCACCTCCAGAAACGGCGATCCCGGATCGAGCAGGTTCGCCACCCGGTCTCGCGGCAGCATCTTGCCGCGCGACAGGTGCCGCTCGCGCGCCGCCTCGCCGCCCCCCGCCGCCGCAAGGGCTGCGGCCTCTTCGACCACCCGCAGCGCCGCCAGATGGCCCTCGCGATTGGCGCGGAACTCTTGCGATGTCGCGATCACCTTGGATTGAAGCTTCATGCCGCCTCCGGTCGTGTTGAGGGACGGATCTTGGCGCCCCGAACTGTTGCCATTTTGCCGCAATTGCGACCGTCATACAGGATTTGACCCATATCAATGCGGGTTTTCACAGCCGGGTGCAGGGTCCGGTGCATTGGAAAAGTATTGGAACGATCATGAGAAACCTCACCGCACTCACCCTTGCAACCGCTCTCACCGCCGCTGCCGCGGCCCCGGCCATCGCTCAGGAACAGGGGGATTTCACCCTTGGCTTCGGCATCGCCGGTGTGTTCCCGAAAAGCAATAACGGCGTTCTGGCCGCGGGCACCGTGCCGATCGACGTGGATGACGGGTATAGCGTCACCATCACCGGCGAATATTTCGTCGCCGACAATATCGGTATCGAACTGCTGGCCGCCTGGCCGTTCGAGCATGACCTGAAAAGCAACGGCGCCAAGATCGGCAAGGTCAAGCACCTGCCCCCGACATTGTCGCTGCAATATCACTTCACCAACAAATCCTCCATGACCCCCTTCATCGGCGCCGGGATCAACTACACCACCTTCACCGAAGACAAAGCCGTCGGCGCGCTTGCCGGCAATGCGCTCAGCGTCGGTGACTCCTGGGGTCTCGCGCTGCATGCGGGTGTCGATTTCGCGGTCAACGAGACAGGGGCTTTCCGCGCCGACGTGCGCTGGATCGACATCGAGTCCACCGTCAAGCTGAACGGCGTGGATATCGGCAAGGTGGATATCGACCCGTGGGTCATGGGCGTCTCCTACGTGATGAAGTTCTGACCCGACCGTCTGACGCACATTCTCGGGGCCGGCCTTCGCGCCGGCCCTTTTTGCTGTCGCCTGCCCCCTGAGCCCGCTCATGACCCCGCCTCCCCTGCGGCCCGCGCCTTCAGCGCGCGGCGGATCACCTTGCCCGTCACCGTCATCGGCAACGACTCCAGAAACGCCACCTCGCGCGGATAGCAATGCATCGCCAGCCGCGCCTTAACATGCGCCTGAAGGTCCGCCGCCAGCCCCTCTGTCGCGGCAACTCCGGGTTTGACCACCACATAGGCCTTCACGATCTCGGTGCGCAGCGCGCAGGGCTTGCCGATCACCCCCACCGTCGCCACCGCCGGATGCGTCAGCAGGCAATCCTCGATCTCCGCCGGCCCGATGCGGTAGCCGGCCGAGGTGATGACATCATCCTCGCGCCCCACGAAGCGCAGATAACCATCCTCCAGCACGCCCCGGTCCCCGGTCAGCATCCAGTCGCCGCGAAACTTCTCGGCGGTCGCGTCGGGACGCCCCCAATAGCCCAGCATCATGCTGGCAGCGCCGCGCCGGATCGCGATATCGCCTTCCCCCGCAACCGCATGCCCCTGCCCGTCGATCACCCCGATCTCGAACCCCGGCACAGGCCGGCCAATCGCCCCCGGGCGCGGCTCGAACAGCGCGCCGCACGCACTGGCCACCATGTTGCATTCGGTCTGGCCATAAAACTCGTTGATCGTCAGCCCAAAGGCCCGCCGCCCCCAATCCAGCATCTCAGGCCCCAACGGCTCTCCACCGCTCGCCACGCTGCGCAGACCGGGCAAGGCGCAGTCGGCGGCCTTCAACATGCGCAGCGCCGTGGGCGGGAGAAAGACGTTGCGCACACCCCCCTCGCGCAGCACCCGCGCGCAGGTGTCGGGCGTGAACTTGGGCAAGCGCGCCGCCACCACCGGCACCCCAAGCGCCAGCCCCGGCATCAGCACATCGAACAGCCCGCCGATCCATGCCCAATCCGCAGGCGTCCACAGGCAATCACCGGGCTGGCCAAGGAAATCATGGCTGATCTCGACCCCCGGCAAATGCCCCAAAAGCATCCTGTGCCCGTGCAGCGCCCCCTTGGGGCTGCCCGTGGTGCCGCTGGTATAAATCAGCACGGCGGCCTCCTCGGGGCCGGTCGCCGCAGGTGCCATGCGGCCCTCGGGCAAAGCGGCTTTTTCAGGCACCAGCGCCGCGACATCCGGCACCTGCCCCAACAAGGCCACCCCATCCGCATCGGTCACGACGATCCGCGCGCCGGCATCGGCCAGCCTCGTGCGCAGCGCATCGGTCTGAAACAGCTTGAACAACGGGATCGACACAGCCCCCAGCTTCCAGATCGCGACATGCGCCGCCGCACACCACGCATCCTGCGAGCGCAAAACCCCCACCCTGTCACCGCGCTGAACGCCTAGGTCCGCCAAATGCAGCGCCAGCGCATCCGCCATGCCGCGCAGCGCGCCATAGGTGGTCTCTCGCCGTGGTCCCGTCAGATCGACAATCGCCACCCGGTCGGGGTCTCTTTCGGCCCAGTCATCGCAGACCTGCGCCGCCATGTTCAGCCGCGCCGGTATCTGCCATCGAAACCCCCGGCAGAGCGCGTCATATGGTGCGCGTGTCAGCATCCCGATCCCTCACGCGCGCCCGTCAAGGCGCTTGCGGTCGGCCACCCGGCCAAACCTGTCGATGAAATACTCGTATCCCGCGCCTTGCGCGTCCTCGCAGATCACCACCAGCCACAGCCCGTCCGATTGCGCGACCCGCGCCTGACAATCGGTCCGCGTGGCCCCTGCGCCCGCGTCTTCCAGATATTGCGCGGCCACCGCCTCGATCACATCGGTTTCCGTGGTCAGGACCGCGCGCCCCCCCAGCAACAGCCCGATTCCCGCCGCCGCCGCCAAAATGGCGGCCAGCGGCACGAAAAGCAGCCAGCGCCGTGTCATCCCATGGCGCCCATCAATTCGCGCCCCACCAGCATCCGGCGGATTTCACTGGTCCCGGCGCCAATCTCCATCAGCTTGGCATCCCGGAACAGCCGCGCGACCGGCGCATCGGCCAGAAAGCCCGCCCCGCCCATCGCCTGCACCGCCTGATGCGCCTGCACCATGGCCTGTTCGCTGGCGTAAAGGCAGCACGCGGCGGCATCCTGCCGGGTCACGTCGCCGCGATCACAGGCCTTGGCCACCTCGTAGACATAGGCGCGTGCCGAATTCATCGCGGTGTACATATCCGCGATCTTGCCCTGCATCAGCTGGAACGATCCAATGGGTTGGCCAAATTGCTTGCGCTCGGCCATATAGGGCATGATCTCGTCCAGACAGGCGGCCATGATGCCGGTGCCGATACCTGCCAGAACGACCCGTTCGTAATCCAGCCCCGACATCAGAACGCGCACCCCGCGTCCCTCTTCGCCAAGGATATTGTCGAACGGAACCTCCACATCGTCAAAGATCAACTCGGCGGTATTCGAGCCGCGCATCCCCAGCTTGTCGAAATGCGGGCTCGTGCTGAAGCCTTTCATGGTCTTTTCGATCAGAAAGGCGGTGATCCCCTTCGATCCGGCGTCGGGATCGGTCTTGGTATAGACAACCAGCGTATCGGCGTCAGGGCCGTTGGTGATCCAGTACTTGTTGCCGTTCAGCTTGTAATGATCGTTGCGCTTTTCGGCCCGCAGCTTCATCGAGACAACATCGCTGCCCGCGCCGGCCTCGGACATGGCCAGCGCGCCGACATGCGCACCGCTGACCAGCCCCGGCAGATATTTTTCCTTCTGCTCCGGTGTGCCGTTGAGCTTGATCTGGTTGACGCACAGGTTGGAATGCGCCCCGTAAGACAGCGACACACTGGCCGAGGCGCGCGCGATCTCCTCGATGGCGATGACATGCGCCAGATAGGTCATGTCGGCACCGCCGAACTCTTCGGGCACGGTGATGCCCAACAGACCCAGATCGCCCATCTCGCGCCACAGATCGGACGGAAAGACATTGGTGCGGTCGATCTCGGCGGCCATCGGCTTGACCCGCTCTTGCGCCCACCTGTGAACCATCTCTCGCAGGGCGTTCACATCCTCGCCCAGATCGAACTGCATGACGGCGTTGAACATGCGCCCCTCTCCCATCGCTGGCATTTATTGAACACTTGTTCATTTTATAGCCGCAACTGCGCCGCCCGGTCAATCCCGACCATGCCTCGCGCGGCGCACGATGCGTTAATTCATTTGTCTGACCGGGTTTTGCCGAACCGATACCGACGCGATACCGACGTCATACCGACGCGATACCGAAGGGCGATTCGGGCGGTATTTGCCTTGTTAACAAAGGGATTTCACAGGGGCGCGTCCGCCTGCGCCGGGCACTGTCAACGATTTGTTAACCGCTGTTAACGCTCAGCTCTGCGCACCCTGCCAGACGGCGCCCACCTCGGCCCGGATGATCCGCGCGATCAGCGCGCAATCCTCAAGGCTGAAGGTCAGCGGCAGCCGCATGTCCAGAATGCTTTTGAGGATACGGTCCGATTTCGGCATCCGCTCGCTCGGCGCATAACGCCAGCTGTCATAGCGACTGGTAAAGCCCACCGGCTCGGCGCCGCCGAACCACTTGAGTTCCACCCCCCGCCGCAGGCAGCGCGTGACCACCTCGCCCACGGCGGTCTCATCCCAGTCCAGCAACAGGAACTGGATCGACGAGCCGACATAGGTTTCTTCCTCGGGCCGCTCGACCAGCCGCAGACCCGGTGTGCCGCGCAGCCCCTCCTCGACCGTGTGATAGCGCGCGTTCCACGCCGCGCACTGGCTGTCCAGCCGCGCCAGTTGCGGCCGCAGGATCGCTGCGCGCAAATGGTCCATCCGCCCGGAAACATTGGGAGTTTCGTATTTCACCTCCGCGAATATGTCTTCCGGCGGCACCGTCCCATTGCGCCCATAAAGCATGTAAGACCCCGACAGCATCGTCGCCCGCGCGGCGATCTCATCATCGTCGGTGACCAGAAAACCGCCCTCGCCCGAGTTCATGTGCTTGTAGGTCTGGGTGCTGTAGCAGCCCACCTTGCCCCACCGCCCCGATGGGTGCCCCTTCCACGCAGCCCCCATCGTATGCGCGCAATCTTCCAGCACCGTGATCCCGGCCCCGTCGCAGATCGCCATCAGCCGGTCCATGTCGCACAGATGCCCGCGCATATGGCTCAGCATAAGGATGCTGGCCTGATCCGCCTTGGCCTCCAGATCGTCCAGATCGATGACCAGATCCTCGGTCACGCCGACGAAGACCGGCACCGCCCCCACGCTCGCGATTGCCCCCGGCACCGGCGCCAGAGTGAAAGCATTGGTCAGCACCTTCTGCCCCGGCCTGACCCCCACCGCCCGCAACGCCGTGGCCATCGCATACCCGCCCGACGCCACCGCCAGCGCATAGCGCGCACCTGTGTAGTCGGCGAATTCCCGCTCAAGCAAGCCCGTCTCTCCAACCTCATCCCCGACAAGGTTGTAGCGGTGCAACCGCCCGCTGCGCATCACCTCGATCGCCGCCGCGATCCCCTCTTCGGGGATCGGTTCCTGCTGGGTGAAACTGCCTTTGAAAACATCTGTCATAGCTTAGTCTTTGCGAATATTGCCGGTCTGGGTCAATGGGTTTGACACAAGCCTGACCCGTTGTTCATGAAACCCGAAAGCCGCTTGCGCGCCCTCCGAAACCTCACCCGATGAGACGGCGCACGGTATCGCCCAATTCGGTGTAGCAACCCAACAGCGCCTCGGGCGCCAGATCGGCAACCCCTTGCCCCGCTGGCCCGAACGTCACCAGAATCGACGGCACCCCCGCCGCGCGCGACGTCTCGCGATCGGTTTCGGTATCGCCCACAAGGACACAGCGCCCCGGATCGCCGCCCGCACGGCGCACGGTTTCGCGCAATGCCTCGGGATCGGGCTTGCGCACCGGCAGCGTGTCGGCCCCGATCAGCGATCCAAAAGTCTCCAGCACGCCAAGCCGGGTCATCAAAAGCCGCGCCAGACCCTCGGGTTTGTTGGTGCATATGGCCACCTTGTAACCTGCAGCCCGCAGCGACTCGACCGCGTCCATAGCGCCGGGATAAAGCGTGGTATGGGTGTCGATCGCCCCTTCATAGGCCTGTAGAAGCAGGGGATATTGCCGGTCAACCTCGGCTTCGTCCAACGCCCGGCCCAGACGGTCCAGCCCAAGGCGCAGCATCGCCCGACCACCGCGCAGGGCCGTTCCTGCATCAGTCACCGGATGCAGCAGATCCCCCTCGCCCATCGCCCGGAAACAGGCATTGGCCGCCGCGATCAGATCGCCGCTGGTATCCGCCAAAGTCCCGTCCAGATCGAAAACCACAGTCCGCATCGCCCAGTGCCCCTTTACGTTTGCTGCGCACCAATCCGCGCCTGTCTGACATATAC
>JALQUE010000048.1 GCA_023260815.1 Roseovarius sp. | reverse complement strand
AAAAATGCCGCCAGACGACGGGTCAGGATCATCCAGCCTTCATGGGTGAGCGGCATCATGCCATCCATCACGTATTGCAGCCATGACTGACCGCGCAGCAGCCCGGCCCCCAGAACCCCGGCAAAGATCAGATAGATGATCGTGGGCTTCATCTTGAAGAATCGCGGATCGTTGAACCACACGCTCATGCCCCCGAAGACGATGATCAGCACCGCGGTCACCACCTGCATCCGCGACAGATGCCCGGTCAGCCACCACAGCACGCCCATCGCCAGCAGAAACACCGGAATGAACCCTGCCGTGACCACGATAAATCCATCATACTCGGTTCCACCGAAGGTAAAGATCCGGTCCTTGAGCATCAGATACGCTGCGAAAAACGCGATGATCGGCCCCAGTTCAAGGCCAGTCTTCACCAACGGATTGATCTTTTTCTCGCTCATGTCTGCTCCTCTGGTCACCTGCCCAAGCGCGTCGGTGCAGGCCCGTGGCATCACGTCAAGAGATCTGCACCGATGCCGCCAAGTGCTGATATTTCACCTATCACAGCCCCCGGCGCAATCAATGGCATATGGGCATGGCACTGTGCCACAGGGCGTTTCCGGATCGGGCGGCGGGCCAGCGCGATGCAGCGCCCTCTGGATTATGCTAGGCTGTCATACTGACCGGATTCGCAGGCGGGGACGGTATGTTCGACCACGCGCTCGACATAATCACCGACGAGCTTTCCGGCACCTTTGCCGCAGTCTCGCCACTGGTGTCGGGGACACGGCTGATCGCGGCGGTCCTGCTGGGCGGCGTGATCGGACTGGAACGCGAGCGGCTGCAAAAACCCGCGGGTCTGCGTACGCATATGCTTGTGGCGATGGCCGCCTGCCTGTTCATCCTCGTCAGCCAGCAACTCGCCGCCCTGCCCTTTGGCGCACAAGACGCCCTGCGCATCGATCCCTTGCGCCTGATCGAGGCCGTGACCGCCGGTGTCGCCTTTCTGGCCGCCGGTGCGATCTTCACATCCCACGGGAAAGTTCACAACATCACCACCGGCGCGTCGATGTGGCTGGCGGGTGCCATCGGTCTGGCATGTGGCGCGGGGCAGATGCCGCTTGCGGCGATGGCGACCGTGATCGTGCTTGCCGTGCTGTTCGTGCTGCGACTGGCCGAGCCGAAAGCCAACCGCGATACGCCCTCGTCCGACGACTGAGTCAAGCGCGCTCGAGCCCGGTCAGGGCCGCGGCGAAGTCTTCGGGATCGAACGGCGCCAGATCGTCGATCTGCTCACCCACGCCGATCGCATGGATCGGCAGCCCGAACTTGTCGGCCAGCGCCACCAGCACACCACCCTTGGCCGTACCGTCCAGCTTGGTCATCACCAGCCCCGACACATCGGCCAGTTTCTGAAACGTTTCGACCTGGCTCAGGGCGTTTTGCCCGGTGGTGGCATCCAACACCAGCAGCGTGTTATGCGGCGCACTGGCGTCTTTCTTGCGGATGACCCGGACGATCTTGGCCAGTTCTTCCATCAGATCGGCGCGGTTTTGCAAGCGCCCGGCCGTGTCGATCATCAGAAGGTCCGCGCCATCGGCCTGCGCCTTTTCCATGGCGTCGAACGCAAGGCTGGCCGGGTCCGATCCTTCCGGCGCGGTCAGCACAGGCACACCGGCCCGGTCGCCCCAGATCTGCAACTGCTCCACGGCGGCCGCGCGGAATGTGTCACCGGCGGCGATCACCACACTCTTGCCCGCCGCCTTGAATTGGCTGGCCAGCTTGCCGATTGTGGTCGTCTTGCCCGATCTACCCCGACCACCAGCACCACCTGCGGGGTCTTGGGGTAGATCGGCATGGGCCGGGCGACCGGCTCCATGATCCGGGTGATCTCCTGCGCCAGCAACTCCTTGATTTCCTGACCGGAAAGTTTGCGGCCCATACGACCTTCAGCCATGTTAGCGGTAACGCGCAGCGCGGTATCAACCCCCATATCCGCCGAGATCAGCAACTCTTCAAGCTGCTCCAGCATGTCGTCATCCAGCACGCGCCGCACGACGGTCTTGGCCTCCTTGCGGCCCAAGAGACGCCCCAGAAGACCGGGCTTTACGGTGTCTTGCGCCGGGCTAGCCACATCATCGACGGGGATTTCCTGCGGCGTCGGCGCGGGTGCCGGATCAGGCCCGCGCACCGGCACCTCCTGCGGAGATCTGTCGGGCCATTCCTGCGGCGGCATGGCTGGCGCTTCCGAGGGCGGTTCGGGAACCTCCTCGGGGGCAGGTTCGGGCTCGGGTTCGGGCACAGGCTGCGGCTCTGGGGCAGGTTCAGGCTGCGGTTCTGGGGCCGGTTCAGGCTGCGGCTCTGGCTGCGGCTCCGGCTCCGGTTCTGGGGCCGGTTCAGGCTCCGGTTCCGGCATTGGCTCGGGCTCAGGCTCAGGTCTTGGCTCCGGGCGTGGCTCTGGCGCAGCAAGCACCTCTTCCTCGACACCATCCTCCATGATCGCGTCCAGACCGTCCTCGATCTTCGAGGACGATTTGAACAGCCGTTCCTTGAGCTTCTTGAAAAACGCCATGCGGCCTCCGATACCGTCTCAATCCTCACCTAATGCGGATCGGCGGGATTTGGAAGATGCAGGCGACTGTCAGATCTCGTCGGGGAAATGCTTCATCGTCAGACGGATCGGATTCGGCGCCGCCTGTCCCAGCCCGCAGATCGACGCATCGCCCATCGCCTGACAAAGCTCTTCCAACAGCGGCTGGTCCCATGTGTCGGCCTGCATCAGCTTGACCGCCTTCTCACATCCGACACGGCAGGGCGTACATTGTCCACAGCTTTCATCCTCGAAGAACCGCAGCATGTTCAGCGCCGCCGCCTTCGCGGAATCCTTATCCGACAGCACCACCACCGCCGCCGACCCAATGAATGTGCCATGCGGCTGAAGCGTGTCGAAATCCAGCGGAATATCGTTCATCGACGCGGGCAACAGCCCCGAGGACGGACCGCCCGGTTGATACGCCTTGAAGCTGTGCCCCTCAAGCATACCGCCCGCCGCCTCGATGATATCCATGATCGTCGATCCCGCCGGCAGCACATGCACACCGGGTGCCTTGACGCGCCCCGACACCGAATAGGAGCGCAAGCCCTTGCGCCCGTTGCGTTCGACATCCGACAGGATCTGCTTGCCCTCGCGCAGAACGCGGGTGACCCAATAAAGCGTCTCGACATTGTTCACCAGCGTCGGGCGATTGAAGATGCCGACCTGCGCCACAAAGGGCGGGCGGTGACGCGGCAGGCCGCGCTTGCCCTCGATCGACTCGATCATCGCGCTTTCTTCACCGCAGATATAAGCCCCCGCACCACGACGCAGATCGATATGGCCCGGCGCCACGATACCGGCGGCTTCCAGTGCGGCGATCTCGCGGCGCAGGATGTCCAGAACGGCGGGGTATTCGTCGCGCATGTAGATAAAGCAGGTCTCTGCCTCGACCGCCCATGCGGCGATCAGCATTCCCTCAATAAAAACATGCGGTTGCCGCTCAAGGTAAAAGCGATCCTTGAAGGTTCCCGGCTCGCCCTCGTCGCCATTCACCGCCAGATAGCGGGGGCCTTTCTCGGCCCGCACGAAGCCCCATTTGCGCCCCGACGGGAACCCGGCCCCACCAAGGCCGCGCAAACCGGCATCCAGCAACTCCTGCTGCACCGTCTCGAAATCACCGCCCGCGCGCAGCCGCGCCAGCACCTCATACCCGCCCGCCTTGGCATAGGCGTCGTAGGTCTCATAGTCGGGCAGATGCGCATGGGTGTCACCGGCGGCAATCGCCGCGTTCACCTTTTCGGGCGTGGCATGGTCGATATGGTTATGGCCCAGTTCCAGCACCGGCGCGGTATCGCAGCGCCCCATGCAGGGCGCCCGCAGCACGCGCACTTGCGCCGGATCCAGCCCGTCTTCCAGCGCCTTTTTCAACTGCTGCGCACCGGCCAATTCGCAACTCAGCGAATCGCACACCCGGATGGTCAGTGCGGGCGGCGGTGTCTCGCCTTCCTTGACCACGTCGAAATGCGCATAGAACGTCGCCACCTCATACACTTCGGCCTGCGCAATGCGCAGCTCTTCGGCCAGCGCCCGCAGATGCGCAGCAGACAGATGCCCAAAGCGGTCCTGAATGAGGTGCAGATACTCGATCAGCAGATCGCGGCGCAGCGGGCCATCGCCCAAAAGCTCCTGCACCTCCTGCCATGGCTGATCCTCAAGCTGGCGGCCCTTCGGCGTGTGACGGCCCTTGCCCTTGCCCGATTTCCAGACGCCCTTGCGTTCATCCAGTGCCATGCGCGTGTTCCCTGTCTGCGTTCCGCCCGACAGATACATATCGCCAAAGCCCCGCGCGTGACCAAAAGCGACATCTGCACCACCGGAAACGTTGACAGACGGTAAAATGTGGCGGTCCCGGACATGTGACCGCTTGCCACTGGTCGCGACAGCCCCTGTCTGTCAGAGTATCGCCATGCGCAAACTATTGTCGATCCTGTGCCTTGTCCTTGTCGCTCCCGCCTTGTGGGTCGAAACGGCCATGACAGCCGCGGAATTTGACGCCTACACACGTGGCAAGACCTTCTATTACGGCAGCGACGGCGTGCCCTACGGTGCCGAGGAATATCTCGACGACCGGCGCGTGATATGGTCCTTTCTGGATGGCGACTGTCAGGAGGGCCGCTGGTACGAGGATGGCGGGTTGATCTGCTTCGTCTACGACACAAACCCCGAACCGCAATGCTGGAGCTTCCGTCACTCCGGGGCGGGCCTGATCGCCCGGTTTGAAAACGACCCCTCCGCCACCGAGCTTTATGAAGTCGAGCAAAGCCGCGACCCGCTGATGTGCCTCGGCCCCGAAATCGGCGTTTGAGCAGGGCATCGACGCGGCATCGACGCTATCACAAAATCAACCTGCGCCGGCAAGTCATCCACAGGAACTATGGGCCGACACCAAACCATGTCCTGCACAATCAGAACAGACTACCCTGATCCGGCGGGTCCGAGGCGCGTTTTGCCGGCTTTTTGGCGGGCTTTTCGGCAGGCTTTTCGGCAGGGGCCCGGGTCTGTCCCTCCCCCGGCTCCGGCGCATCGCCCACCGCCATCCGGCCATCCGCAAACTCGATCTCCAGCGCCTGCGCGCCCTGCGCGGCGGCGCGGGTCGTCACCACCTCGCCATCGCCGCGCACCACCGCGTAACCGCGCTGCAAGGTCGCCTTGTAGCCAAGGGTCTCGCGCAGCCTGTCCATCGCGGTGATCCGCTCACGCCAGCCGCGCACCTGCCGGTCCCCCGCATCCGACAGGCGCAGCGTCACACGATCCAACTGCTCGGCCTTGCGGGTGATATCGCGCTGAATGGGCCGCAGGGTCAGACGGTCAAGGCGGCGGTCAAGCGTCTCGCGTTTGCGGTCCACCATGCGTTGCAGCGCCGGGGTCAGCCGGGCCTCCCATGACACGAACATCTCGCGCCGGGATGTCAGCCGCGACTGCAGCGTGCCGGGACGCAGCGCGCCCGACGCCTCGAACAGCCTGACCCGCCGCGCCTGAACCGTGCGCGTCAACGCCGCCGGCAACCTGTCGGACCACGCATCAAGCCGCTGGCGCGGCGTGTCCAGCAGCCGCTCGGGCCGGGGCAAGGCCCGCGCCAGATCGCGCAGCCGCTGCCCCCGTGCCGTCACACCCGATGTCAGCGCATGGGTCATCCGCGCCTCTTGCTTGTCCACCCATGCCAGCAGGTCCATCCGCACCGGCACCGCCAGTTCAGCCGCCGCCGTCGGCGTCGGCGCGCGC
>JALQUE010000005.1 GCA_023260815.1 Roseovarius sp. | reverse complement strand
CGAGGCGGGCGACAACCTTGCGCTGGATATTCCGTCCTCCGGCAGCACCCAGCTTGCAACAACGTCGCTGCGCTTCAATCTGAATTCCGAGACTCGTACCCAAAGCCTGTCGCTGTCGCTTGGCGGCGTGTTCCGCGAAGGCGACATCCCGTCGGGTTCTGAAATTTCCACCGGTTTCGCTGATCCCGATGTGCGCCTGTCCTACAGCCGCGAAGGGGCCAATGCGCTGTTCAGCGTCGATGGCCGCTTCAGCCAGTCCGATGTCGGATTCGTCCGGTCGATCCAGGATTTCGTGGATCAGGATGGCGAAATCGTGTTGCCCGACGATTTCAACGAGCTTGATGGCCGCGGCAAGCGCAACAGCTACAACTTGTCGACCCAGCTTCAAACCGGGCGAAACGCGCCGATCGGCTTTGTCTTCGATGCAGGCGTCAGCGGGATTTACTACACCGACAATCCCCGCGCCAGCCTGACCGATACTGACCGCAGCCGCGTGGGCGTCACGACCCTTCTGCGCTTCTCACCAGTGACGACCGGCCGTGTCGCGCTGAACTACGACCGGTACGAGGCCGACGATGCCCTCCAGACCGAGCGCGATACCTACACCGTGAATTTTGGCGTCGAGAACCAGTTGTCCGATGGAACGGTCGTGGATGCGTCTGTCGGCTACACCGAGATCGACACCCGGGAAACCATCGGCTCCACATCGGAATCGGGCGTTATCGGTCAGGTCGGCCTTCAGCGCCCGATGACCAATGGCGCCGTCACGGCCAGCTTGTCCACATCGCTGGACCAAGCAGGCGACCGTGTGACGTTGCGCTTCGGGCGCAGCCTTGAGCTGCCCAACGGCGCCCTGTCGGCCAGCCTTGGCGCCACCAGCTTCGAAGGCGGCGGCCCCGATCTGGTCGGCTCGCTCAATTGGCAATATCAGATGGCCCGCTCGGCGCTCAATGTGCGCCTGAACCGGACCGTCAGCACCAACAACGACGACGAAGAGCGTCTGGCAACAAGCGCCGTGGTCAATTACAGCTACGACATCAACACCCTGTCCAGCCTCGGATTCAGCATGGATTACGGCCTGACCGAAGGCACAGGCACAGCAAACGATACCGAACGCGCCGGTGTTTCTCTCAGCTACAACTACTCATTGACACGCGACTGGACACTCAGCACCGGGGTCAGCCACCGCATCCGCGATGAAGAGACCCTCGGCAATGCCGAGTCCACATCGATTTTCGTGAGCCTGAACCGCAGTTTCGATCTCTTGCCCTGACACCGAGGATCACGGGCATGACTTGCCAAGCGTCGCGCAAGCTGCTTTTGGGCAAAGAATGAGTTCGTTTCTGCCCTCCGAGCGCAGCGCGCGCCTTGTGCTTCTGGCGCTGCTTCTGATCTCGGTCCTCCCCGAGACGATCCTGCTTGGTGCCGACTTGGGCATCTGGGGCAGCCCCCGCTGGCGCCGGTTCACCTATGAGCATTTCGCCTTCTGGACCGGCCTTTTGCGGGGCTGGACGCCCAACTATCCGTTTCAGCCTGCCCTGATGTTCGTGACCTATGCCCTCCTGCATGCGGGCATCGGGCATCTGCTGGTCAATATGGTCACCCTCGTCTCGGTCGCCCGGCCCGAGCTTGATCGCGTCGGAGCATGGCGTTTTGGCGCAATCTATGCGGTGTCGGTTCTGGGCGGCGCCGTGGGCTTTGCCCTGCTCAGCGACAAACTGCAACCTATGGTCGGGGCGTCCGGCGCGCTGTTCGGGCTGGTCGGGGCGTGGGTCATCTGGGATATTTCCGACACGCTGCGCGCGCGACCGGGTATCGCCACACTTGCCTATGCGATCCTTTGGCCGATCATTCTGCTCAGCGTTCTGAACGTGCTGATGTTTTGGGTAACCTCGGGGCATCTGGCCTGGGAAACCCATCTGGGCGGGTTCATTGCCGGGGCATTGGCTGCACCGTTTCTGGACCGGCGACCGAGAGATGTGTAAGTCGAACGCCCGGTCCCGATGCGCCATAATCGGTAATGCACGAGCGCACAGCTTGCGCTAGACTGCCTCTTGTTTCTTGCAGATTACCAAAAAGCACATTTCATTGCCCGACAGTGTCCCCATGCCTCAGCACAAAAGCCACCAGAAATGCTGCGCCTGATCCGCCGCATCGTGGTGGTCTTGCTGGTGGCAAGCCTTCTGGCCGGGACGGCGGTCTACGTCATGGTGCTCGAAGATCGCCCCTTGATCACCGAAAGCAGCGCCCCCAAGCCGCAAGATGTGGTCGTCGCCCGAAGCTTTGTGCGCAATGTGCGCAGCGCCGCTGGAGACGGGACCGCACAATCGGCCCCCCTGGTGCTCACCGAGGCCGAGCTCAACAGCCTTCTGCGTCTTGGGGCGCGCTTCGTTCCCGGTTTTCGCAGCGATCTCGAGATTGCAGGTGACGCGGCCATTCTGCGCGCCTCGATCCCGGTGCCGCATCTGCCAACAGCGAAATTCGTCAATCTGTCGGCCCGGATCCCGGCCTTTGACGGGCAGGTCATGCCCACCGACATCCGCATCGGGCCGGTGTCGATTCCGCCCACCCTTGCGCTTCAGATGGCCCGTCTGGGCGCGAATGCCATCATCGGCAACCGGACCGGCGACACACTGCTAGACGCCGCCACCCGCATGACCATCGACGGCGACAGCCTGTCCTTCGATCTGGCGATGGACGACATGGGCAAGAATGGGATCATGCGCGGTCTTTTCGGAACGATGCGTGGCGCTGACATGCCAATGGCCTCTCAGATCGACCGCTATTACCTGATGATCCGCGACGCGATGGACCGCGGTGATCTGCCGGACAGCGGCAGCTACCTGCCTTATCTGCGGTTCACCCTGCAGGCCGTGATCGACAGCAGCACACCCGAAACCCTGCCGAATGCCTATACCGCCGCTATCTTCGCACTGACCCGGGTGTGCGGCGCGCGGGACTTCCCCCTGATCGTCGGGCGGCTGATCGGTGGCGATCTGGTGGCCGACCGCGACTGGCGCACCACTTGCGACGATGTGACCCTGAACGGCCGGATCGACAGCCGCCGGCATTTCACCACAGCCGCCGCGCTGCAGGCGGCCTCGAACCGGGGGTTTGCGGTGTCGGTCGGTGAATTCAAGGAACTGTATGACACCGTGCGATCCGGTGGGTTCGACTTCACCGATCTGGCCGCAAACAATTCCGGCATACGGATGTCCAACCACCTGATGACAGCGGCGCCCGACGAATGGCCCGCCCTTCTGGGACGCATCAACGACGAAAACGATGTGATCGTGCCGTTTGACGACATCCCTCAGATCATGTCGCAAGCCGAATTCGACAGCCGCTATGGTTCGGTTGAAAGCGCCGAATATGCCGCCGTTCTGACAATGATCGAAGCCATGATAGACGACCTCGGCCTCTATGGCGCAGGGAACTGACCGCGACCAACCTACTGAAATGACAGCAGATCAACCGACATTTCGTCACGACTCGACACTGTGGAGGTATCGCCGTCGATCGGCATCCGATCCACCGTCAGCGGATGTCCCCGGCCAAGCGCCACATAAAGCTGAATGAACGCCGTCGCCACATCGCGGGTGTTCTGCGCCAAAGCCGTCCGCGACGACGACAATGCGCGTTCGCGGTCCAGCACATCCAGCACGGTGATATTGCCGCCACTGCTCAGCAACTCGCGCGACAGATCAAGCGCCTGACGGTTCAGAGTGACCGCTTCGCGCGCCGCCGCAACCGATTGACGGGCCGACTTGAGCAATGCCTGCGCATTCTCGACCTCTTCCACCGCTTGCAGAACCGCGATCCGCCATTGCAGGTATGTCTGTTCGACCCGTGCGGCGGCCGCGTCCTTCTCGGCCAGCAGGGTCGGCTGGTTGAAGACAGGCACGACAAGCCCGGCCAGCAAGGTCTCGGTCCGTGATCCGCCGTTCGTGGGCGCTGAAATCAGCCCCGACAGGTTGAGGCTGGGATACCGCGCCGCATCCGCCACACCCACATCCGACACCGCCGCCGCATACAGCCGTTCGGCGCGTCGGATATCAGGGCGTGCGCGCAACAGATCGGCAGGAACGCCCGCATCAATCGCACCCTTCGGCATCGGTTGCTGCCCGCGATAGCCAAGGTCCATGCCCAGGCTGCCGACCGGCACGCCCAACAGGGTCGACAGGCGGTTCCGCGTCTGGATGATCCTTGCATCAAGCTGGGGGATTTCGGCGCGCGTTTCGGCAAGCAGGGACTGGGCGCGCAGCAGGTCAAGCCGCGTTGCGGCCCCGGCTTCAAGCTGGGTTTCGATATCCGTCAGCGTCCGTTGCCGGGATCGCAGATCCTGCGACCGGAAGGCGCGGCTGCTCTGGAAGAAACGCAGATCGGCATAGGATCGGGCCACTTCCGACAGGACGGTGCGGCGGGCTTCGTTCGTGTCGAACTCGGCCGCTTCAAGCCGCGCGCGGGCAGCACTGGTGCGAAACCGTGTTTCGCCCGCAAGGTTGATCTGGGCATTGACCGACACCTCACCCGATTCCGAGGTGTTCGACGGCGCGCGCACACCCGCATTCGCGCTGCCGTTCAATGGGACATTCGCGCCACGGGCATCGGCCTCGGCCTCGCGCAGGCGGGCACGGGCTTCGGCCACGCTCAGGTTGCCGCTCAGGCCACGCGCGACCAACTGATCCAGCACCGGATCATTGAAAGTCCGCCACCATTCGGCATCGTCCCGACTGGGCGCCTTGACAGGGGTCAGCACGGAATACCTGTCAGGCAAATCCGCCTCAAGCGGGCGAGGCGCCATGCCGATTTCGGCACAGCCCGCCAATAGGATCCCAAGCGGGATCATCATAAGAATCCGCATGTTGAGCACTGCTCTCGACTGCCTCATGTATCGGCCTTGCCACATCTGACGGTGGCTTATGGCCGTTATTATTGAGTTAAATTACCACGGATCGCGGTGAGATTCCATATTGCAGCCACTTTGCTGCAATCTTGTCTGATATGTGGCTTTTCTGCCAAAATACGGCAGGATCATTCCCGGAAGGCCCGATTGAAAAAGCCCAGCATCGGTTCGGCCAGATAGGCGATGGGCGAGCGTTCCCCAGTCTGGATAAACGCCTCGACCGGCATGCCGGGCAGAAGTCTTTCATCGCCCAGCTTGGCCAGTTCGGTCTGATAGGGCATGATCTCGGCGGCGTAATAATTCATTCCGGTGGCCTCGTCCTGGACCACATCGGCCGAAACCTTGGTGACTTGGCCGAAAAGCTCGGGGGTTTTCTTCTGATCGAAACCGGGAAAGCGCAGCGCGGCTTCCTGCCCGACATAGATGTCGTTCACATTCAACGACTCCACCCGCGCCGACACGACAAGCGCCTGATCCTGCGGGATGATATACAGCAGCGGATCGGCGGCGCGTACGACGGATTGTTCTGCGAAAACCTGCAGGTTGTAGACCAGACCGCTGACAGGTGCGCGGATATCCAGCCGCGACAGCGTATCCACCAGGTCCAGCTTGCGTTCGGTCAGTTCGATCTCTCGGAATTGCAGGTCGCGCAGGGTGCCCAAGGCCTCTTCGCGCCGGCGGGTATCAAGCTGCAAAAGCGAGATGTCGTTGCTCGCCGCCTGCCCGCGCAATTCGGCCATCTGCGCCTCCAACCGGCCAACCTGCCCCAGCAGATTGGCCTCTTCGCGCTTGAGTTCGTTGACCCGCGCCACCTGTGTCAGCTGGTTGGCCAGCAGTCGTTGCTGATCGCGCAACTCCTCGCCCACCAGATCGGCTTGTGTCTCAAGCGCCCGCAATTGCGCGTCGATGCCGGCGATCCGCTGGTCGATCTGCTTGTTCTGCTCGCGCAGCAGCCGGGCCTCCTGCCTCAGCGAGTCCCGCCGGGCCTCGAACAGCGTCCGCTCGCCCTTGATCATCGCCGCCACCTCGGAGTTCGTCTCGGCCTCGGCCAGCAGCCCGTCACTGAAATCGATCGTCTCGGCGCTGTCGCGTTCAGCCATCAGCCGGGCCTTGCGCGCCGATATCTCGCGCAGCTGCCCCTCGACAATCGCCAGCTCCGAGCGTTGCTTGCGCCCGTCCAGCCGGATCAGCACATCGCCCTTGGCCACCGTATCGCTTTCATCGACAAGGATCTCACCCACCACGCCGCCGTCGGGATGCTGCACGACCTGCCGGTTGGATTCCACGTTGACCGTGCCCGTGGTCACCACAGCGCCCGATATCCGTGCCATAAAGCTCCAGACACCCAAGCCACCGATCAGCAGGATCAACGCCAGAACCCCGGCCAGAACCGGCTTGGCCGCGCCCCATTTGGGGACAGTCTCCTGGCTGTCACCGCTCAAGGGGGCGCTCTCCTGGCTGTCATCGCTCAAAACGCCACCTTGGTCTTGCTGTGCAGGGAACTGCGCACAGGCTCGACATTTTTCAGCGTTTTCTGCATCACCTCGTCGCGTGGACCGAACGCTGTCGCCATGCCCTTTTCCACCACCATCAGCAGATCACATTCCGCAATCGCCGCCGGCCTATGCGTCATCACGATGACTGACCGGCCCGATGTCTTGAACGCGCTGACCGTCCTGTTCAGCGCCTCCGAGCCTTCGGCATCCAGCATCGAATTCGGCTCATCGAGGATCAACAGCACCGGATCGCCAAAGAGCGCGCGTGCCAGCGCGATGCGCTGACGCTGCCCACCCGACAGCTGGTTCTCATTGCCATCGAGGAACGTGTCGTAGCCCTTGGGCAGATGCATGATCATCTCGTGGGCGTTGGCCTGTTTGGCCGCCCTGACCACCGCCTCGGATGACGGATCGCTTTCCATGCGGGCGATATTCTCGGCGACCGTGCCCTGAAACAGCGACACGGTCTGCGGCAGGTAGCCGATATGCTGTCCCAGCCGGTCGGAGTTGTATTGATCCAGCGTGGCGCCGCCAAGACGCACCTCGCCCGCCGCCAGTGGCCAGTAACCTGCCAGCGCGCGCGCCAGCGTGGATTTGCCCGAACCGCTGCGCCCGATAACGCCCAGCGCCTGCCCCGGCTTGATCTCGAAATTGATGTTGCGCAGGGTCGGCGTGCGCTGCCCCGGCGGCACCACCGTCATCGCCTTGGCCAGCAGATGCGCCTCGGGCTTTGGCAGTTCGATCAGCTTTGGGCGTGGTGGCACGGTCTGCAGATACCGGCCCAGCGCGTGCCACCCCGAGCGCGCCCTTTGCAGGATCGGCCAGTTGCCCATCGCCTGCTCCACGGGCGCCAGCGCGCGGCCCAGCAGGATCGACCCGGCAATCATCGACCCCGGCGTCAGTTCGCCCTGAATGACGAAATAGGCGCCCGCCCCCAGCATCGCAGATTGCAGCAACAGCCGGAATGACTTGGTAAACGCGGTAAAACTGCCGGTCCAGTCATTGGAATGCACCGTCTGATCCAAGGCAATATTACGCAGCCGCATGAAGCGCTTGCGCATATTGCCCGCCAATCCCTGCGACAGCACCACCTCACTGCCCGCACGGGCATGATCGGCGAAGGTATGCGCCTGTTGGCTGGCCGCCTGCGATTTGCGCACTCGGTATCCTGTCAGATACTGGTTGGCCAACGCCACCAGCACGATGATCAGGCCACCCGCCACGGCCATCCAGCCAAGGATCGGATGAAATATGAAGATCGCCGCGATGAACACCGGCGTCCAGGGCATGTCGAACAGCGCCAGAAGAACCGGCGACACGAACAGCGACTGTACAGAATCCAGATCGCGCAGCGCCGCCCCCGAGGCCGCATGTTCGCGCGGATCCGACGACCGATAGAGCGTCGCCTCGAACAGACGTCCGTCCAGCCCCGACTGAAACCGCGCACCCACCCGCGCCATCACCCGGCCCCGTGCATAATCCAGAACCGCCATCAGCGCATAAAGACCGATCACAAGCACCGACAGGGCCACAAGCGTCTCGACCGACCGCGACGACAGCACCCGATCATAGACCTGAAGCATGTATAACGGCCCGGTCAACATCAGAAGGTTGACGAAAATGGAGAACACGAAGGCCCAGAAAAACAGCACCATCCCCTTGCGGCGCGCGGCACGCAATTCCGGAAAGCCGGGTGTCGCCTGACCTGTCATGATCCCGCACTGCTCCAGGGTCTAATATTTTTCGTCATGCTATTCTTTGCCGCAAAAATGGAAACAATTTCTAAATGAGCGTATTGTTTGTTTATGTTTACGCCATCATGTTCCGGCGTGCCAGTGATAACCATAAGCGCCGTCTCTTTGGGCGGAGCATGGCTTGATTTTAAGCGCAATGTGACGGACACAGGGGTCAATGACCGGTTTTCGCAGCCTTCTGCACCGCCTTGGCCTCGGACGTCCCGGCTTTGATGCGGCCCTTGCCCCCGACAGCGCCTTTGTGGTGGTGGGCGATATTCATGGCATGAGAGACCTTCTCGACACGCTGCTCGAGAAACTGACAACCGAGGCTCCAGGCCTGCCGCTGGTCTTTGTCGGCGACTATGTCGATCGCGGCCCCGACAGCGCCGGGGTGCTGCGCCGCCTGATGGATCTGGACAGCCACGCCACCGGCGGTGCCTGCCTTCAGGGCAATCACGAAGCGATGATGCTGGAATTTCTCGAGACACCCGACAGCGCCGGGCGCCTGTGGATGGCCAATGGGGGCGCAGAAACGCTGCGCAGCTTTGGCATCGCCTCCCCCGAGGAACACCCATTCGAGGCCCTGCGCGACATGCTGCGCGACGCCGCTGGCGATGCCCTTCTGGAGTGGCTCTCAGATCGCCCGCTGATCTGGCAAAGCGGCAATGTCGTGGTGAGCCACGCGGGCGGCGATCCGAACCTGCCCATTCAACCGGGCCGCGGTCACGGTCTGCTCTGGGGTCATCCGGATTTTTTCGACACCCCCCGGCAGGACGGGCTATGGATGGCGCATGGGCATTTCATCCTTGATGCGCCTGTCATGAAGGCCGGCCGCATCGGCGTCGATACCGGCGCCTTTCAAACCGGCCGCCTGACTGCGGCGATCATTGAACCGGGCTATGTGCGCTTCATCCACACATGATCCCGCTCAGGCCATCGCGGCCTGATCCGCCATCAGGAAATCCTCCAGCACCGCATGGAACAACCCCGGCTTTTCCAGATGCACCGCGTGGGCCGTGCCGGGGATCACCGCCAATGCCGCATCAGGCAGACCGCGCCACAGCGCCTCGGCCTGCGGCCAGCGATAGGATCGGTCCCCATCCCCCCACAGAACCAGCGTCGGCATGGTCAGGCGCTGCATCTGCTGCCGCCCGTCCCAATGGCTCATCGCGTCCAGCCCCGCCAGTGCCGCCGCTTCACTGGCCTGCGCGCCAAGGCTCGACACCACCTCGAAGCCGGGCGCCTGGTCGCCGTCACGGAACCATGTCGCGCCGATCCTTCGGACAGTGTGCCCCACCCCTTCCGCACGAATACGCTCGCGCGAGGTTTCAAGCGGCTCGAACCGGTCCGGCATGAGGCCCAGCGGACCCGTGCCATAGAGAACCAGTCTCTCGATCCTGTGCGCGTGCGTTGCGGCCAGTTCCTGTACGATCATGCCGCCCATGGAATGCCCCAGCAACATCACCCGCCCCAGCCCCAGATCGTCCATCAGATCGACGATTGCGCTTGCGAAGGTGCCGATGCGGTCGGCTGCGGGCAGATGGGCCGCGCCTGCAAATCCCGGCAGGTCCGGCGCAATCACGTCGAACCGTTTCGAGAACAGGGCGATTTCGGCCTGCCATTGGCGTGACCCGCCAAGATAGCCATGCACCAACACCAGCGGCGTGCCGGACCCGGCCCGCCGATAGGTCAGACCCCGGCGGCTGATCAGCGCATCTGTTCGGGCAGCCACAGCGCAGTCTCCGGCACAAGGATAAGGATCACGATCAGCAGCACCAGCGCCGCGATGAACGGCAGACACCCCGAGATCACGTCACCGATACTCACCTTGCCGCGCCCGATCCCCTGGATCACGTACAGATTCAGCCCGACAGGTGGCGTCAGCACGGCAATCTCCATGGTGATCGTATAGACCACCCCGAACCATATCAGGTCGAACCCCGCCGCCGCCATCAGCGGAAAGATCGTGGGCAGCGTGATGAAGGTCATCGACACCGGCTCAAGGAACATGCCCAGCAGAATGTAGAAGGCCAGCACGATCATCAGCACCACGTAAGGCGACAGATCGAAACTCAGGAACAGCTCGGTGAACTGATGCGGCACGCGGTAGTAGGTCAGCACGAAGCCAAACAGCACGCCCGCCGACAACAGCAACCCCAGATAGCCCATCGTCCGCATCGTCGCAAAAAGCGCGTCCTTGAACCCCTGCCACGTCAGCCCGCCCACCCCGAAGGCCAGGATCACGGTCAACAAGGCCGCGACGGCGGCCGCCTCGGTCGGGGTGGCGATACCGGCATAGATCGCAACGGTGATGACCAAGCCGATGGCGGCGATCGGCCCGATCGTGGCGGCAATCTGGATCAGGCTCATCTTGACCGCCTGTTCGCGGTCGGGAATGTCCTCGGGCCGCAGAATGCCCCAGATCAGGACAACCACACAGAACGCCGTCACAAGGATCAGCCCCGGAATGACGCCCGCAATGAACAGATCTCCGATGCTCTGATCGGTGACGATGCCGTAAAACAGCAAGATCAGGCTGGGCGGCAGCAGAACGCTCAGTGTGCCGCCCGCCGCCAGAACCCCCGACGACAGCTTCTTGCCATAGCCCAGCCGCAGCATTTCGGGCAGGGCCACGCCGCCGATGGTCAGCGCGCCCACCATGGACGAGCCGCACACCGCGCCAAACCCCGCGCAAGCCCCGATGGACCCATAGGCCGCCGACCCCCGCATGCGCACCCCCTGATGCAGGAATTGATAGAGGTTCGGCCCGATCCGGGACCGGCCGATCAACTCGCCCAGGAACACGAACAGCGGCACCGCCAGCAGGATATAGTCGATCCATACCCCCCACAGCTTCAACTCCGCCGACACGATCGAGGTGTCGAAACTCTGGATTTGCCACAGAAACGGCAGCGATGCGGCGGCAAGCGCAAACGGGATCGGCAGGCCAAGCCCGATCAGCAGCATCAACAGTCCCAGAAGGCCAAGTCCGACTTCATACCATTCCATCGCTCAGATCTCCTCGGCCGGGGTGCGGATCAATTTGATCAGCCGCAATGTCGCGTAGATCGAGAACACCACCAGCGCCAGCGCCCCCGGTGCCCAGAAGGCATAGCGCGGCCACAGCAGGATCTCGGAGGATGCACCTGAATGGAACGACCGGATCGTCGCGTTGACGCCGGCCAGCGAAAAGAACAGACCCACCCCCAGCATGATCGACAGGTTCAGGATCGCCACCAGTTTACGCAGCGCCGCGGGCAGCCGATCGGTCAGCATGGTGACCTTCGGATAGGCATCCTCGCGCATCGCATAGGCCAGTCCCGCAAAGGCCACCGGAAACAGCAACAGCGCGGTTGCTTCGGTCACCATGCGATCCGGGGAATTCAGCGCGTAACGGGTAAACACACCATAGCTGATCCATACCATCTGCACGAGAACGACAACCGCACCGGCAGCCGCAAGCCAGACGACAGCGTGCTCGAACCGTGCGATCAACCGATCCAGTCCGGTCTGCATGACGACCTCCATCTTTCAGGGGTGACGCGTGCGCCGTCGGCCGGGTCCGTGCCCGCCCGACGACATGAGCGCGTCAACTCAAGGGGCGTGCTGGGCGAACAGATCGCGGATCTCGCCGGCAAGCTCGGGGCCGCAGGCTTCGTCCACGGTTTCGTTCCATGTGCCTTGCACGCTGGCGATCAGTTCCATCCGCTTGTCCTGACTGATGGACACGGCGGCACCGCCACCTTTCATCACGGCATTGCCGACGCGCTGATCGACCCAGTCCTCATAGCGCGGCTTCAGCCATTCCTCGGTTTCCGTGGCGGCGGCCATCACGGCGGCCTGCTCGTCGGCGGTCATCGAGTCGAACTTTTCCTTGTTCATCATGTACTGGATGTTGCCGTAGAACAGGTTGGCGTTGACCATGTAGGGCATCACGTCCCACAGCTTCCAGCTGGAATAGGTGGCCACGCCCATGTTGATCCCGTCCACGACGCCGCGCTCGGCGGACTGGAACACTTCCTTGGGCGCCACAAAGACCGGCGCGCCGCCCCATGTTTCGATCATCAGGCTGACCAGCGGCCCGATCGACCGCACCTGCTTGCCCTGCAGATCGCCCAGATCGTCGATCCCACCCTCGAACCACCATTCCTGATCGTAGGAGTAATTCGAGTTGAACACCGGCACCAGATTGACGCTCGCCGCCTCGTCACGGACCAGATCGGCATAGGCCGCATCCATCTCGACCTGCTTTTCCAGATCGATCGCCACCGGATAAAGCGAGGTCACACGATAGCAGGGCAGACGATCATCGGCGGGAATCCAGCTGATGTCCGACACGCCGCCCTGAACGGCGTCAACACCCTCGGACCAGCCATGCAGCGTGGCCGACGGGAAAATCTGCACCTCGACGCTGCCGCCGGTCTTTTCCTCGACCAGCTTGGCGAAATGCACAAAGCCATCATAGCGGATATCGGACTCGTTCACATAGGTCGACAGGCGGATCGTCGTTTCGGCCAGCGCGGGCACCGTCGCCGCAACGCTCAGGGCCGTGGCCGATGCAAGGCATTTCCAGGTAAGTGTCATGTCATTCTCCTTGTTGGTGTGCGATGCGAGACCGTTCGCGCGGTGCTCGTCGTTATCCGCATGTCGGCGCTTTGGCGCATCAGCGGGCTCTTATTGACGGAATGCTAGGTCACGCCAGCACGGCTTGGCCAATTCAAACATATCATCAAACCATTCCGATCTTGCATGATTTCGCGCCCTGGCGCATTCTTACGGCAAACATCTAGGAAAGTCCGATGGATATCAACTGGTTGCGGGATTTCGTCTGCCTTGGCCGCACGCTCAACTTCACGCGCGCCGCCGAGGAACGCAACATCACCCAATCCGCGTTCAGCCGTCGGATCAAATCTCTGGAAAACTGGATCGGCGTGCCCCTGATCGACCGCGCCACCTATCCGGTGCGCCTGTCGGATGCCGGGCGGCAGTTTTTACCCGTGGCGCAGGCCACCGTGGCCGAGATCACCGATGCGCGGCAGGCGATCCGCGAACAGGCGCGCGGCAATGCCACGTTTCAGCGGTTCGCGGCCCTGCACGCCATCTCGGTCAATTTCCTGCAACCCCGCATGGCCGAATTCGAGCGCCAATACCCCGATGTCCGCACCCGCGTGATTTCCGACAGCCTGACCGCCTGTTGCCAGCTTCTCAACGAAGGGGGCTGCGAATTTCTTCTGTATTACCGTCATCAGGACGTGTCCCCGATCCTCGACGAGACCCGGTTCGTGCGCAAGGACATCTGCGAGGAACGCCTTATTCCCGTCGCCCAGCACGCGGCAGCGGCGCGGCTTGGCTGGGCCTTGCCCGGCACACCGGGCCGCGCCGTGCCCTATCTCAGCTATGACCCCAACACCTTTCTGGGCACGGTCGTGGATCAAACCATCGGCAACCGCAAGACGGCCCTCGATGTGCGCTACATGGATGCTCTGGCCGAGGCGCTGAAGCGCCGCACGCTGGCCGGGGCCGGTATCGCCTGGCTGCCCGAATTCTCGATCCGCGCCGAACTGGACAGCGGCGAGCTTGTCCGCATGGGCGGACGCGACTGGACGGCGACGATGACCATTTCGCTGTTCTGCTCGCCGGAACGGCTGGACAAGATGGGGCAGATGATCTGGAATCAGTTCTGATGCGCGATGGCCCGTCAGCCCGCCATCACCGCACCGATCACCAGATAGGCCCCCGTCACGATCAGCAACCCGTGGATCAGCTTCATGAACCCCGCCGGATTCAGCCTGCGAAACAACAGCTGCCCGATCACCACCCCCGCCGCCGTGGCGGGCGTCAGGAACAGCGCCGCCTTCAGCACCTCCAGCGATGACGACCCCACCGCGATCTGCAGGATCAGGCTGATCGAATAGGTCACCAGAAAACACACCAGCGTCGTGCTGCGCAGAACGCTTGGCGTCAAGGTGGTGCCCGCGAAATACACCATCAGTGGCGGCCCGGGCATCCCCAACCCGGCGGTCAGCGCACCGGAAAATCCCCCCGTCATCAGATCGCGCCGCGGGCTTCGGGTGAACCGCATTTTGCGCAGGACCAGCACGCTGAACACCAGCAGCAGAACGCCAATTGCCGCGCGCAGCTGATCGGGATTGGCATAGACATAGATCGCAATGCCCACCGGCGCGCCCATCAGACTGCCAAGCATCAGCCGCCCCAAAAGAGGCCGATCGACATCCGCCACAAGCTTGGGCATCAGGACCAGCGAAATCAGGATCGACAGCGCGATATTGATCTGGATCGCGTCGGACGTGTCATAGACCAGCAACAGGAACGGCGTCGCCAGCACCGAAAAGCCAAAGCCCGTGCAGGCGTGAAGGATGGCTGCCAGCATCACGATGGCGCTTGCCGCAATCAGTTCCATATGTGTCGTCCGCCTGCCCAAAGATCGCCCTGACCTTGGGCCGTCAACTCTTTCTCACCAGGGTCCGCCGATGCCGGACGCCCCCCATGTCAGATCCCGTCGCTATCGCTCACCAGTTGCGACAGGTCGGCCGCAGCCTCTCGCATCGGCTCCAGGAAGCCAAGCGCCCTCTCGATATCAAAGCGTTGCGTCGGCGCGTGAAACGACAGCGTCGCCATCAGCCGCCCGTTGATATCCAGGATCGGCACCGCCAGCGCGATCATGTCCTCCATGAACTCTTCACGGTCCAGCGCATAGCCATTGCGACGCACCTGCCGGATCTCGTCGATCAACGTCTCGGGATCGGTCATGGTGTTCGGCGTGCGCTGCAACAACTTCGTTGCGGCAAGGTATTTCTTCAGATGATTGCTCGCCAGCGAACTCAGGTACATCTTGCCGCTGGCCGTGCAGTAGAACGGCACCCGCGTGCCGATCGGCAATTGGATGCGAAGCGGCCATTCCGTCTCGACCCGCTCCAGATAGGTCATCGCATCGCGTTCCGGCAACGCGATATTGCAGGTCTCTCCGATCTCTCGGCTCAGCCGTGTCAGGATCGCCTGCCGCGCGGTCCGGATGCGCAACGACGACAGGATGCCCCCCGCCATGATGCGAAGCCGCGGTCCGGGCGAATAGGTCCGCCCGTCCAGATCGCGTTGCAGAAACCCTTCCTCTTCCAGCGTGTGGAACAGGCGGTGGATGGTTGGCTTGGGCAGCCCGATCTCGGCGTTGACATCCGTGGGGGTCACCGGAACCCCGGCCTTGGCAATCTGCTCGATCACCATCAACAACCGCAGGTTCGTCGGTATGGCTCCCGATTTGCCGTCGTCACCATCCATCCACACAACATCCTCATCTATGCGGGATCAGGGCCGTCGAAAGAACCGGCACCATCGCCACCACCATCCAGACCGCAATCAAAGCGACCAAGTACAGCAGGGTGTAGCGCAAAAGCCGGAAATAGGGAACGCCGGTGACACCTGACGCGACATATAGATTCAAGCCATAGGGCGGCGTGATGAATCCGATTGACGCCCCCACCAGGAACACGACCGCGAACTGCACCGGCTCGATCCCCACCGAATGCGCGATCGGCGCCAGGATGGGGGCCAGAATGATCGTAACCGGCAGACTTTCCAGAACCATCCCCGCAACGAAGACAATCGCCATCGAGGTGAACAGAACAGCGTAATACCCCCCCATCGAGGTCACGAAATTCCCGATGATCTCCTGTGCACCCAGAACCGACAGCATCTGCTGCATCACCACCGACACGGCGATCAGCGGCGCAAGGATGCCCGTGATCTGCGCCGACCGCATGGTGATCGACGGCAGCTCAAGCGGGCTGAACCCCTGCACCACCAGCATCGACCCCAGCGATTTTTCTGAAATGTCGGTCTCCTTGCGGCCGCCCACCAGCTTGTGCAGCGGCAGACACAGGAAGCCCACGATCACGCAAAATCCCACGGTGACGCCTGCGGCCTCGGTCGGGGAAAACTTGCCGGTGTAGATGCCCCACAGCACAAGGCCGATTGCGAAAAAGCCCAGCCACGCGCCCACCGCCGTCTTGATGATCCGCATCGGGCTAAGCGCGATCAGGAACCCCCAGCCGTTTTTCCAGCACACGAGGAAACAGGCAAACATCATCCCGCCGACCATCATCGCGCCGGGAATGATCCCCGCAACGAACAGGTCCGAGATCGGGAGGTTGAGCAGGAACCCGTAAACAATGAAGATGATGGAAGGCGGGATGATGATGCCCACCGTGCCGCCAGCGGCGGCCGTGGCGGCCGAGAAGCGTTCGTCATACCCGCCCTTGACCATTTCGGGATGCAACATCGAGCCGATTGTCGCCGTGGTGGCCGAATTCGACCCCGAGATCGCGGCAAACAGACCACAGGCGCCCAAGGATGCCATCGCCAGACCGCCCCTGATCCAGCCAAGGCAGGAATAGGCGAAATCGCTCAGCCGTCGGGCAATCCCCGACCGGTTGATCAGGTCGCCTGTCAGAATGAACAGCGGCATCGCCAAAAGCGCGAAGCCATCGGTGAACACGTCCGCCAGGGCTGCGCCGATATTGTCCAGCGGCATCGCCAGCAGAAAGGACATGCCCAGCACCCAGTACCCGATGACCAGAAAGACCGGCACACCCAGCATGAACAAGAACGTCACACCGATCGAGATGAGCGTAATGATGGTTCCGTCGGTCATGTCAGTCGCCTCCGATGACGGCTTGCTTGATCAACGTCTCGCCCGAGCGGAAATTGGCGATGTCGGTCAGCAGGTTTTCAAGCACGCGGGCCACCAGCACCGTAAAGGCCAGCGGCACCGAAATCAGGAACCACCACTGCATCACGTTGTCCGTGCCCAGCATGATCTGGAAATTCGACGCCGAATTGGCGACCACCCGGGTCGAGGTGACGACCACCACCCATGAAAAACCGATCCACAGCAGCGCATCCATGACCAGACAGGCCATTTGCCCCGCTCGCGGCATGGCGTTGCGAAACTCGGCAAAGGCCAGATGCGTGCGCAGCTTGACGTTATAGCTGCAGCCGAACCACGTCATGATCAGAAACAGGAATGGCGGGATCGTGGTGGACCACGGCGCCTGCTCGGACAGCACGAACCGCCGGAACACCTCAACAAAGATGATGCCGCCGATGGCCAGATACGAGACCACCATGATCGTGGATTCGAAATTGCGCTCGAACCAGTCGCTGACCCGGTAGAGCACAAGGAAAATGATCGACACAGTCAGCATCGCAATCAACCCCAGCGGCCAGACCGCCGGGTTTTGCATCGCGCTGCTCAACATCCAGGAATCGCCTGAAGCAACGGCACTCAGGATCTCCCCGGTGCCTTGGAACCAACCGGTCATTCCCCATTCCTCCCTTTGGGTCGCCCGTATCTCATCGTGTCCGGCCGTGGCGGTGTCGGGCCACGGTCAGGTGTCCGGGCCGCATCTTGCGCGCGGCCCGGTGTCTTTTATGCCCGGATCAGGCCGACCGCCACCAGCGGCGCGGCTCGACATTCTCGGGCAGCATGTCGACCGGGATCTGCCGGGCGACGTCGTAGATGCCCTGATAGGTGTCCAGACCGCCCGACCAGTTGTCGAGACGCTCGCGCCACTGCGCCCACGGCTCGGGGTTGAACTCGGGCGAGCACATTTCCTCGGCCATGCGGATCTGATCGTCGGCCAAAAACGCGGGACGCACGTTGTTCTCGGCAAAGATCGTGCCCGGCAGTTGCGGATCGCTGAAGCCGACAGTCTTGATCAGCGCGGCCTCGTTGGCGGCCTGCACAGGCACCTGCGCCAGATAGGCCGATTCCATGATCGCATCCTGAAGATGCGGCTCCATGGC
>JALQUE010000452.1 GCA_023260815.1 Roseovarius sp. | reverse complement strand
GTCCACCCACATGAGATGCTGGCCTCAGGGCCGGACCGAGTGGACATCAACCGTCACGCGCGACACCCGAGCGGCTCTTGCCGCCCGCCGCCATTTGACGCTTCGGCCCACGACCTGAAACAGAACCGAAAGGAGACAGCCATGAGCGATATGACCATTGAGGAAATCGAACAGCGGATCGAATCCCTTCAGAATTCGGGGATGCATCTGGCAGCCAAGGCGCTGATCCGCGAGTTGCACCACCGCCGCAAGGCCGGCTGAGGCAGGATCACCGCCCGTCACGGGGTGCTATGGGGCCGCGCCGCAGGGGGCGGCCCTTTTTGTCGGGGCTGGACCGGGTCGTTGTCATCGGGACGTCGCGCTGCCGCCTTGACCTTGGCGCCGGGTTCTTCGAACGTGCGCGCGACAGTAAATCAGGAGCAGGTCATGACATTCGAGGACAGATACGCGCCGGAACTGGACAAGCTGGCGCAGGTGGCCGTCAGGATCGGGCTGAACCTCCAGCCGGGGCAGGATCTTGTGCTGACCGCGCCGGTGGTGGCCCTGCCGCTGGTGCGCCGTGTCGTCGCCGAGGCGTATCGGGCGGGCGCGGGGCTTGTGACGCCGATCCTTGGCGATGAGGCGCTGATGCTGGCGCGCTATCGCCATGCGCCCGACGACAGTTTCGACCGCGCGCCCGGCTGGCTGTACGAAGGGATGGCCAAGGCCTTCGAAGGGGGCGCCGCGCGCATGGCGATCGTCGGCGATGACCCGATGCTTCTGGCCGACGAAGACCCCGCCAAGGTGGCGCGGGCCGGCAAGGCGAATTCCATGGCCTACAAGCCCGCTTTGGAACATATCGCCAATTTCGCGATCAACTGGTCGATCGCCAGCTATCCCAGCCCCTCATGGGCGCGCCGCATGTTCCCCGACCTGCCCGAAGATCAGGCCGTGGACAGGCTGGCGCAGGCGATCTTTGCCGCGTCGCGGGTCGATACCGCCGATCCCGTCGCCGAATGGGAGGCGCATAACGCCACGTTGCGCGCACGGACCGACTGGCTGAACGATCAGCGCTTTGCCGCGCTGCATTTCACCGGGCCGGGCACCGATCTGACGGTGGGGCTGGCCGATGGGCACGAATGGCAGGGCGGGGCCTCGGTGGCGCGCAACGGCGTGACCTGCAACCCCAACATTCCCACCGAAGAGGTGTTCACCACCCCGCACGCCGCCCGCACCGAGGGGCATGTGCGCGCCTCCAAGCCGTTGTCGCATCAAGGCAGCCTGATCGAGAACATCGAGGTCCGTTTCGAGGGCGGCCGCATCACCGAGGCCCGCGCCAGCCGGGGCGAGGCCGTGCTGCACAAGCTGCTGGACACCGACGAGGGCGCGCGCCGTCTGGGCGAGGTGGCGTTGGTGCCCCATTCCTCGCCGATCTCGCAATCGGGGGTGCTGTTCTACAACACGCTCTATGACGAGAACGCCGCGTGCCATATCGCGCTTGGCCAATGCTATTCCAAGTGCTTTCAGGGCGGTGACAGCCTGAGCCCCGATGACATTGCCGCGCGTGGCGGCAATGCCAGTCTGATCCATGTCGACTGGATGATCGGCGGGGCAGAGACCGATATCGACGGTTTGCGCGAAGATGGCACCCGCGTGCCGGTCTTCCGGCAGGGCGAATGGGCCTGAGGCCGTCTTGATGGATATCTCGACCTCGCCGCTGCTTCTGGGGTTTCTCGGCAGTCTTGCGGCGGGGCTGATGACGGCGGTGGGCGCGCTGCCGGTTTTGGCAGGTCGTGTGCCGGGGCGGGCGTTTCGCGATATGTCGCTTGGCTTTGCCGCGGGCGTCATGCTGGCGGCATCGTTCTTTTCGCTGATTATCCCGGCGCTGGATGCGGCAGGCGAAACCTATGGGCGGGGCGCGATACCTGCTGCGATCACCTGTGTGTCGATCCTGATCGGCATGGCGGTGGTCCACCTGATGAACGAGGCGCTTCCGCATGAGCATTTCCGCATGGGACGCGAAGGGCCGGATGCGGTGGCACTGCGCCGGGTGTGGCTGTTCATCATCGCGATCACCATTCACAATTTCCCCGAAGGGCTGGCGGTCGGCGTCGGGTTCGGCGCGCATGGGCTTGACGGTGGTCTGCCCCTGGCCATCGGCATCGGCCTGCAGAACGCCCCCGAAGGACTGGCCGTTGCGGTGGCGCTTCTGGGCGAAGGCTATGGGCGTTACCGGGCGTGGCTGATCGCGGCGCTGACCGGGCTGGTGGAGCCTTTGGGCGGTGTGCTTGGGGCGGGGCTGATCTCGATCTCCGAGCCGTTGTTGCCGTGGGGCCTGGCGTTTGCGGCGGGGGCGATGCTGTATGTCATCAGTCACGAGATCATCCCCGAGACCCATCGCAGCGGCCACCAGAACAAGGCGACGCTTGGGCTGGCGGTGGGCTTGGTGGTGATGCTGTTTCTGGATGTCTGGCTGGCGGGCTGAGCCGGGCTGCACGATTTCGTGTGCCGCGCGCAGCGGTGGTTGGAGGCGGCGGCGCGCTGGTCTATGCTGGCGCCCAGTCAAGACCGGAGGCCCAAGATGACACACCCGACGATGACCCGCCGCGCCCTGCTTGTTGGTAGCGCCGCCGTGACGCTGAGCGCGGCCATGCCCGCCGCCGCGACCGCGCGTCCGCTGATCCATGTCCTGAAAGACCCCAATTGCGGATGCTGCGGCGCATGGATCGAGATTCTTCAGGCGGACGGGTTCGAGGTGACGACCGAAACCAGCTTTGGCACCGCCCTCAGCCGCTACAAGCTGGACAATGGCATTCCGCCCAAGATGGCCTCATGCCACACGGGTAAGATCGACGGTTACATGATCGAAGGCCATGTGCCCGCCGCCGACATCCGCCGCCTGCTGTCCGAAAGGCCCGACGCCGTTGGCCTTGCCGTGCCGGGAATGCCTTACGGGTCGCCGGGCATGGGGCCGGAAGACCGGCGCGAGGCCTATGACGTTCACCTGATCCGCCGCGACGGCACGACCGAGGTGTTCACCCGCTACGACGCCGCCTGATCCGCGCCCTGCGCGGGGCTGCCGACCTCCGAGCCTAGGGCGCGGGACACGGCGGCCGCAGCCTCGCGCACCATTGCGCCGATCGCTTCGATGCGGGCCACATCCATTCGATGCGTCGGCCCCGAGACGGAAATACCCGCCACCGGCTCGCTGAAGATGTTGAAGATCGGCGCCGCGACGCAGCGCATTCCGGCAGCTTTCTCCTCGTCGTCCCAGGCCCAGCCACGGGTGCGGGTCAGGTCCATGTCGGCCCGCAAGGCATCTGGATCGGTGATGGTCCTGTCGGTAAAGCGCGTCAGTTCATGCGCCGCAAGAAACGCTGTCATCCGGTCGTCGGAATACTGGGCCAGTAGCGCCTTGCCGATGCCCGAGGCATGCATCGGCGACACGGTGCCCGGCGGAAAGAACGCCCGGATCGTCTGTGGGGTTTCCACCTGACTGATGAACATGACCTGGCCCGCATGCTCGATCCCGAGATTGGCCGTTTCGCCGGTGCTTTGCATCAGTTCGCGCATACTGGCGCGGGCACGTTCGACCACGCCCGCGCGGCGCAGAAAGGCCGATCCGATCCTGTAGGCCATGCCCCCGATGAACCATGTCTGCGTGCCCGGATCGCTGTCGACGATGTCCCGCGCCTCGAGCGTGGCCAGGACGCGGTGGATCGTGGCGGGCGATTGATCGAGCGCTTCGGCGATGTCGGTCAGGGTCAGCCCATCCCGCGCGGCAAGGCAATCAAGCACGTCGAATGCACGATCCAGCGATTGGATCGTGGTCTTCGAAGTGGGGCTGTTGAACCCCTTGGGCCGTCCACGGCGGCGCGTCGTCTGATCCATCTGAAGCTCCGAATCTGGTGGTTGTATCCGATGGTATTCTAATTATGAAAAATAATTCCACACAATGAAAAAATGTAAGTATATGAAATTCATGTAAATAATGATCATTAGGTGTATTCGAAAAAGTTTTTCAAAAAAATTGGGTTTGATGCGGTGTCTCTGTAGTGTGATGCTCGACACCATAGGAGGGCCGTGTCATGAGCTTTCAAAACCCTGTTTTCATTCCGGGTCCGACCAATATGCCCGAAGAATTGCGCAAGGCCGTGGACATGCCTACGCTGGACCACCGGTCGCCGCTGTTTGCCGATATTCTTCACCCCGCGCTTGACGGTGTGAAGGCGGTGCTGAAATCGCAGCACGCCGAAGTCTTTGTCTTTCCCGGCACCGGGACCGGCGGATGGGAGACCGCGATCAGCAACACGCTGTGCGCCGGTGATACCGTTCTGGCCGCGCGCAACGGGATGTTCAGCCATCGCTGGATCGACCTGTGCCAGCGTCATGGTCTGGACGTGCAGGTGATCGAGGCGGGCTGGGGCGCGGGGCTGCCTGCGGACCGCTACGAAGAGATCCTGACCGCTGATACCGCGCACCGGATCAAGGCCGTGTTGGCCACCCATAACGAGACGGCGACCGGCGTTGTGTCCGATATCGCGGCGATCCGCCGGGCGATGGATGCGGCGGGTCACCCGGCGCTTTTGCTGGTCGATGGGGTCAGCTCGATCGGGTCGATGGATTTCCGCATGGACGAGTGGCGCGTCGATATTGCCGTGACCGGCTCGCAAAAGGGCTTCATGCTGCCCGCCGGTCTGGCGATTGTGGCATTCTCGCCCCGCGCCATGCAGGCGGTCGAGGGGGCAACCCTGCACCGGACCTATTTCGACATCCGCGACATGGCCAAGGGCTATGCGGCGGGCGGTTATCCCTATACCCCTGCGGTGGGCTTGCTCAACGGGCTCAAGATGGCCACGGGCATGTTGCTGGACGAAGGTCTGGACAATGTCTTTGCCCGTCACCACCGCATCGCCGAAGGGGTGCGCCGCGCGGTGCATGCCTGGGGGCTGGAGCTGTGTGCCGACAGCCCGGATCTGTGGTCTGACACCGTGTCGGCGATACGTATGCCCGAGGGTGTGGATGCGAACCGTTTCGTTGCGCATGCGGTCGAGCGGTATGGCGTCGCCTTCGGCACCGGTCTGGGTGAGCTTGCGGGCAAGGTGTTCCGCATCGGTCATCTG